>NZ_JBVPVA010001116.1:0-2583 GCF_055612215.1 Actinomycetospora sp.
GGGGTAAGGGTCCCCGGACACGTCCCGAGATCGAGGAGGACCCGTGGCGCCGCAGCCGCCCGACCCGTACAGCTTCCTGCCCGACGTCGCCACCTTCGAGGTGACCAGCAGCGACGTCACCGACGGTCAGACCCTGCCCGACGCCCAGGTCAGCGGCATCATGGGCGCGGGTGGCGAGGACGTGTCCCCGCAACTGTCCTGGTCGGGCGCGCCCGAGGGCACGAAGAGCTACGCGGTCACCTGCTACGACCCCGACGCGCCGACGGCCAGCGGGTTCTGGCACTGGGCGGTCGTGAACCTGCCGGCCTCGACGACGTCCCTGCCCGCCGACGCCGGCGACCCCGACAAGGGCCTCCTGCCCGACGGCGCCGTCACGCTCGCGAACGACGCCGGCGCGCACCGCTTCATCGGGGCCGCGCCGCCCGCCGGGCACGGCCCGCACCGCTACTACTTCGTGGTGCACGCGATCGACGTCGAGGACCTGGGGGTGGGCGCGGACGCCACCCCCGCGTTCCTCGGCTTCAACCTGTTCTTCCACTCGATCGGCCGGGCGACGATCACGCCGATCTACGAGGTCACGGGCTGAGGGCCCTCACCCTGCGAGGACCTCGTCGAGGAAGGCCTCGAGATCGAGGGGCTGCCCCGCCACGCCCTCGAGGCGCGGCGCGGGCCGCAGCTCGGCCGTGGCCTCCTCGACGGCGGTGCAGACCTGGGCGAACTCCTCGGCACCCAGCATGCGGAAGCCGCGCATCGAGCCGTTCCAGGGCCGGCGCCACTCGAGGGCGGTCAGCTCCGTCCCCTCGATCTCCCACATCTCCACGCGATTGCCCATCCAGGACACGGACGCAGCCGGCATCGTCATCGGGGTCTCCCCACCACAGAGGTCGTCCGTCAGGCAGTCCAGCCCGCCGGGTCGGGTGTGGCCGCGGCGTCGGGGCGACCGGGCGAGGATGCCGCTCCTGCTCTGATCGGCACACGTGGACGTGCGCTGCACGACAGCGACGTCCGTCACGCCGCCCGGTCCCGACCCGGCGTCGAGGGGGTGGAGGCCCTGGTCAGAGGCGTTCGAGGTGGACCGGGAGACCGTCCGCGGGGGTCGGGCCCGTGGTGAGCCCGATCGGGGTCTCGTAGCCCTCGGGCACCGACCAGCGGAAGCGGCGCAGCATCGCGTGCATGAGCGCCTTGACCTCCATACCGCCGAAGTGCAGGCCGATGCACTTGTGCACCCCACCCCCGAAGGGCATCCACGCGAAGCGGTGGGACTTGTCCTCGGCCCGCTCCCGGGAGAAGCGCTCGGGGTCGAAGTCGTCGGGGTGCGACCACCACGGCTCCATGCGCTGCGAGGCGTGGATGCCCAGCGACATCAGCGTGCCGGCCGGGACGTGGTGGCCCAGCAGCTCGGCATCGTGCACGGTGGCCCGGGCGAGCTGCCCGACCGGGGCGTAGAGGCGCAGCGTCTCGCGCATCACGAGGTCGAGGGAGACGAGCGAGTCCAGGTCCGCCATCGACACCGGTCCGGGTCCGAGTGCGAACGACTCCTCCCGGAGCTTCTCCTGCCACTGCGGGTGCTTGGCCAGCAGGTAGCTCATCATCGACAACGTGATCGTCGAGGTGTCGTGGGCGGCCATCAGCAGGAAGATCATGTGGTTGACGACGTCGTCGTCGGAGAAGGTCTCGCCCTCCTCGCTGCGGGCCCGCGCCAGCACGCCGAACATGTCGCGACCCCCACCCGCGCGCTTGGCGGGCAGCTGGGCGACGAAGTACTCCTCGAGCTCGCGGCGCCCGCGCAGGCCCCGCCACCACGAACCGCCGGGCACCGGGACCCGCACCACCGCGACGCCCGCGTGCACGGTGTCGACGAAGGCCCGGTTCACCCGGTCCGCCCGCGGGCCCAGCTCGTCGCCGACGAAGACCTCGGTGCCGATGTCGAGCGTGAGCTGCTTGACCCGGTCGTAGACCTTCACGCGGTCGCCCACCGTCCACGCGTCGAGGCCCTGCTCGATGCGCGGCCCCATCACCTCGAGGTACTCCTCGAGCCGATCCCGGGTGAAGGCCTGCTGCAGGATCCGCCGGTGGGTGCGGTGCTCCTCGAAGTCCAGCAGCATCACCCCGCGGCGGAAGAACGGGCCGATGAAGTATCCCCAGCCGTCGCCGTTGCCGAAGTACTTGTCCTTGTTGACCAGCACCTGCCCGATCGCCTCCGGCCCCAGGACCGACACCAGGGGCCGCCCGAAGGCACCGGTCCACGAGATGTCCCCGTAGCGGGCGTGGCGCTGCCGGGCGAAGGCGAGCATGTCGGCGGCGAACTCGAGCGAGCGCCCCACGAACGGCGCCCCGGGGTCGCCCATGACCGGCGCGAGGCCGCTGCCCGGCGGGGGTGGCGCGAGCGGTGCCGTCGTCGACGGCACGCGGCCGGCCAGCGCGGCGGCCGCGCCCTGGACGCGGAGGTTGAGCAGGGACGGCATGGTCACTCCCGGGTTCGCAGGCGGTGGGTGCGTCAGGCGGGGGCGCCCTGGCAGGACCCGTCGGGCGCCGGGCGGCGGACCGCGACGGCGAGCACGACGACGACGAGCACCAGCAGCA
>NZ_JBVPVA010001149.1:0-1143 GCF_055612215.1 Actinomycetospora sp.
TTGTGCTTGGGCGTGGCCGGTGGGCGCTTCGGCGGCGGGGTCGGGGCCGGCTCGGCGTCGGGCATGCCGGGCAGCGCGAGGACGTCCTCGTCGCCGGCCCGGGTTCCGCTCACGCGCGCCGGTCTACCAGAGGGGGCCGTCGGTCCGGGGTCGGTCCCGGGCGATCGCCCGCTTCGCGATGATCACGGGCACACGGGGCAGGTTCGAGGGCGGTCGGGGCTGCGTGGTGTGCCCCTCGTCGAGCGGGTTCGGCTTGCGCGCCCGGCGACGGTGATCATGGGCACGCTGGGCAGGTTCGAGGGCGGTCGGAGCTCCGTGGTGTGCCCTTCGTGGAGGGGTTCGGCTTGCGCGCCCGGCCACGGTGATCATGGGCACGCTGGGCAGGTTCGAGGGCGGTCGGAGCTGCGTGGTGTGCCCCTCGTCGAGGGGTTCTCGGCTCGCTCGCCCGGCCACGGTGATCATGGGCACGCTGGGCACGTTCGAGGGCGGCCGGACCTGTGTGGTGTGCCCCTCGTCGGGACGCCGCCGGCCCGGCCTCGTCGACGAAGTGGAGATACTGCCACTGGCTGCAAGCGTCGACGCTTCGCTGGCACCACGGGGCGTCCCGAACACGACGACGGCCCGGCCACCCCCACGCGAAGCGAGGGAGCGGCCGGGCCGGCGCCGGAGGAACGGACGAGGTCAGCTGGCGATCGACTTCAGCTGGTCCGCGCGGTCGGTGCGCTCCCAGGGCAGGTCGAGGTCGTCACGGCCGAAGTGGCCGTACGCCGCGGTCGGCTGGTAGATCGGGCGCAGCAGCTCGAGGTCGCGGACGATCGCGCCGGGGCGCAGGTCGAACACCTCGGCGATGGCCTTCTCGATCTTGGCCGGGTCGACGTTGGCGGTGCCGAAGGTCTCCAGGAAGACCCCGACGGGCTCGGCCTTGCCGATGGCGTACGCGACCTGGACCTCGGCGCGCTTCGCGAGGCCGGCGGCGACGACGTTCTTCGCCACCCAGCGGACCGCGTAGGCGGCCGAGCGGTCGACCTTCGACGGGTCCTTGCCGGAGAAGGCGCCGCCGCCGTGGCGGGCGTAGCCGCCGTAGGTGTCGACGATGATCTTGCGGCCGGTCAGGCCGGCGTCACCCATGGGGCCGCCGGTGAC
>NZ_JBVPVA010001200.1:0-5565 GCF_055612215.1 Actinomycetospora sp.
CGACGCCGCGACGCTCCCCGGGCTCGTCGGCGGCCTCGACGCGGACTGGGTCGGGCTCTCGGTGACGATGCCCGGGAAGAAGGCCGCGCTGGCGGTCGCGGCGAGCGCGTCGACGCGGGCGCGGCGGCTCGGGGTGGCGAACACGCTGGTCCGGGCAGGGGACGGCTGGGCCGCGGACTGCACCGACGTCGACGGGATCGCCGGTGCGCTGCGCGGAGCGGGGATCCGGCAGCCGGCCCCGCTCGCCGCCGGACTGCACCACGTCGTCGTGCTCGGTGCGGGCGCGACGGCGTCGGCGGCGGTCGGTGCGCTGTACGAGATCGGCAACGAGGACGTCCAGCTCGTCGTGCGCGAGCCGTCGCGGGCCTCCGAGACCGCTGCGGTGGTCGATGCGTACGGCATGCGCCTCCTGGTGCGGACGTTCGACGCGATCGGCGAGGTCGACCTGGCCCGCGCGAAGGCCGTGATCAACACCACCCCGGCGGGCGCGGTCGACGACGAGCTCGCCGAGCACCTGGTCGCGGGGCTCCCGGCCCACGCCGTCGTGCTGGACGCGGTGTACCACCCGTGGCCGACACCGCTGGCGGCCGCGGCGGCCCGGCGGGGGCTCGCGGTGGCGACCGGCCTCGACATGCTGCTCCACCAGGCGTTCGGGCAGGTCGAGCAGTTCACCGGGCGGCCCGCGCCTCGTGCGGTGATGCATCGGGCGCTGGTCCGTGCGACGGGGTTCGAGGTCCGTCCGCCGTAGCGCGCCGTCCCCACCGGCATCCTGGGCCCGGTCGTCCACAGGCCGTCCCCGCGGGAGGTGACGGCGCCGGGTCCGGCGGCGCACGGTCTCTGGTGTGACCGGACACCTCCCGCTCGGCGTCCTGCTCGGCGTCGTGGTCCCGCTCGTCGCGGGCGCCGCCGTCGGGGCGGGCGTGCGGGCGGGGCTCGCGCGGGTCCGGCGCCCGGTGCTGGTGCCGGCTGGCTGGTCGGTGCTCGGGTCGGCGTTCGGGTGCGGGGTGGTCGCGACGGCGGCGGTGGTCGGGCTGGTGGCGCCGGCGCGGGTCCCGGTGCTGCTCGTCGTGACGGTGCTCTCGGTGGCCGGGTCGGCGACCGACGTGCTCGTCGGCCGGCTGCCCGACATGCTCACCGGGTCCGCGCTCGTGCTCGGGCTCGGGGCGCTTATGCCGTCGGGCTCGGTGCTCACCGGGCTCGCCGGCGCGGCGGTGCTGGGCGGCCTGCACGCGGCCGTGGCGCTCGCGGTGCCGGGCGCGCTGGGCGGCGGGGACGTGAAGCTCGCCGCGGCGCTCGGCGGACCGTTGGCGGCCGCCGGGTGGTGGGCCCTGGCGGCGGCGCCGGTCGGCGCGGCGCTCGCCCTCGTCGTCGTCGCGGGGGTCTCGCGACGCCGCGCGGTGCCCCTCGGACCGGCGTTGCTCGCGGTGAGCTGGCTCCTGCTCCTGGCGGGAGGGTGAGGGCCGTGCGGGGGACGTGGAACGATGGCGGGGTGCTGCGGTGGTTGACGGCGGGTGAGTCGCACGGTCCGGCCCTGATGGCCGTGCTCGAGGGCATGGTCGCGGGCGTCTCGGTGTCCTCCAAGGAGGTCGCCGCGGAGCTCGCGCGCCGGCGCCTGGGCTACGGCCGGGGCGCCCGGATGAGCTTCGAGGCCGACGAGCTGGAGATCCTGGGCGGTGTCCGCCACGGCCTCACGCAGGGCGGCCCGGTCGCGATGCGGATCGGCAACTCCGAGTGGCCGAAGTGGGAGACCGTGATGGCCGCGGACCCCGTCGACCCGGAGGTGCTGGAGGGTCGTGCCCGCAACGCGCCGCTGACCCGGCCGCGGCCCGGGCACGCCGACCTCGCGGGCATGACCAAGTACGGGTTCGAGGAGTCGCGCCCGGTGCTCGAGCGCGCCTCGGCCCGCGAGACCGCCGCGAAGGTCGCGCTCGGCGCCGTCGCGAAGGCGTTCCTCGCGCAGGCGCTCGGGGTGGAGGTCCTGTCCCACGTCGTGTCGCTGGGTACCGCGGAGGCCACCGAGGGCGCGATCCCGAGGCCCGGCGACGGCGAGCGCATCGACGCCTCCCCGGTCCGGGCCGTGGACGAGGCCTCGACCGCGGCGATGGTGGCCGAGGTCGACGCCGCGAAGGAGGACGGCGACACCCTGGGCGGGGTGGTGGAGGTCGTGGCGCACGGCCTGCCGGTCGGGCTGGGCTCCTACGTGCAGGCCGACCGCCGCCTCGACGCCCGGCTCGCCGGGGCGCTCATGGGCATCCAGGCCATGAAGGGCGTCGAGATCGGCGACGGGTTCACCACCGCGCGCCGCCGCGGCTCCGCCGCGCACGACGAGATCGACCCCTCCGACACGTCCGGTCTCGAGCGCGCCTCCAACCGCGCCGGCGGCATCGAGGGCGGCATGACCAACGGCGAGCCGCTGCGGGCCCGGGTGGCGATGAAGCCGATCTCGACGGTGCCGCGCGCGCTGCGCACCGTCGACCTCGCCACGGGTGAGGCCACCACCGCCCACCACCAGCGCTCGGACGTGTGCGCGGTGCCCGCGGCCGGTGTCGTGGCCGAGGCCCTGGTGGCCCTCGTCCTCGCGGACGCGGCGCTGGAGAAGTTCGGCGGGGACTCGCTGGCCGAGACCGCCCGCAACGCCGCCGCCTACCGCGACGCGATCGACCCGCTGCGCGCGGTCGGGAACCGGCCGTGAGTCCGGCCGTCGTGCTCGTCGGCCCGCCCGGGGCGGGGAAGAGCACCGTGGGGCGGCTGCTGGCCGAGCGGTGGGGCGTGGCGTTCGCCGACACCGACGACCTGGTGGAGGCCCACGCCGGCCGGGCCATCGCCGACATCTTCACCGGCGACGGCGAGCCCGCGTTCCGGGCGCTCGAGCGCGAGGCGGTGGCCGAGGCCCTCGCCACCCATGCCGGGGTGCTCGCCCTGGGCGGGGGAGCGGTCCTCGCCCCGGAGACCCGGGAGGCCCTGGCGGGGCACCCCGTGGTGCTGCTGACCGTCGGGCTGGCGGCCGGGGTGCGCCGCACCGGCCTGTCCACCGCCCGCCCGCTGCTCGCCGGGGTCAACCCGCGGGCCACGTTCGCGGCCCTGCTCGCGGAGCGGCTGCCGGTCTACCGCTCGGTCGCCGTGCACGAGTTCGCGACCGACGACAGCACGCCCGACGAGGTCGCCGAGGCCGTGCACACGGCCCTGGCCGGCGCCCCGGATGCGTCCCCGGCCGGTCACCGTGGCTGAGCCGACCGGCCCGACGACGGTCCGGGTCGCGTCCGGCAGCCCCTACGACGTCGTCGTCGGCCGCGGGATCACCGGCACAGTGGCCGCGGCCCTCGCGGACGGCGGAGCGCTCGCCGGGGCGGCCCGCGTCGCGGTCCTGCACCAGCCCGCCGTCGAGCCGGTCGCGCGCGGCGTGGCGGACGGCCTGACGGCGGCGGGCGCCGACGTGCACCCCGTCCCGCTGCCCGACGGCGAGGACGGCAAGGACCTCACCACGGCCGGGGCCTGCTGGGACGCCCTCGGGCGGATCGGGCTGACGCGCTCCGACGCCGTCGTCGCCGTCGGCGGGGGAGCGGCCACCGACCTCGGCGGGTTCGTCGCGGCCGGCTGGATGCGCGGCGTGCGGGTGGTCCACGTCCCGACGACGCTGCTCGCGATGGTCGACGCGGCCGTCGGCGGGAAGACCGGGATCAACACCGGCGCCGGCAAGAACCTCGTGGGCGCCTTCCACGAGCCCGCCGCGGTGATCGCGGACCTCGACACCCTCACCACGGTCGGCGCCGAGGAGATCGCGGCGGGCATGGCCGAGGTGCTCAAGACCGGGTTCATCGCCGACCCCGAGATCCTCGCCCTGGTCGAGGCCGACCCGAAGGCCGCGCTCGACCCGGCCGGGCCGGTGCTCGCGGAGCTCGTGGTCCGGTCGGTGCGCGTCAAGGCCGAGGTCGTGGCCGCCGACCTGCGCGAGTCCCACCTGCGCGAGATCCTCAACTACGGGCACACCCTGGGGCACGCCGTCGAGCGCCGGGAGCGCTACCGCTGGCGCCACGGCGAGGCCGTCAGCGTGGGGCTCGTCTTCGTCGCCGAGCTCGCTCGCCGGGCCCGGCGTCTCGACGACGCCACCGCAGACCGCCACCGCGACGTCCTCGCCTCGGTCGGCCTGCCGACCCGGTACGAGGCCGGCGCGTTGCCCGAGCTGATCGAGTACATGCGGATCGACAAGAAGAGCCGCGGTGCGCTGCTGCGCTTCGTCGTCCTCGACGGCCTCGCCCGGCCCGGTCGCCTGGAGGGCCCGAGCACGGAGGACCTCACCGCCGCGTACGAGGCGCTCACGGTCTGACCGGGCGAGTGCGGGCCGCCGTCGAGCGGGTAGGCCCGGTCCATGCGACACCAGGAGTTCCTCAGTGGAGTGGCCACCCGCGCGGGTGAGCAGACCGACGACGCCCGCCTCGGCGCCACCGCCGCCCTCGCCGCCCTGTCCGAGCACCTGCCCGCCGACGACCGCGACGCCCTCGCCCGGGCCCTGCCCACCCTGCTCGAGCAGGAGTCCGGGCTCGACCAGGGTGGCGCCGGCGATGGAGCCGGCGACGCCACGGTCGTCGACGGGATCGCGCGCCGCACCGGCTGGACCCCGGAGCGGGCGCGGTACGTGCTCGCCGCGGTCGTCGACCAGCTCACCGCCGAGGAGCCGGAGCTGGGCCGCCGGGTCGCCCTGGTCCTGCCCGACGACGCCGAGCCCGACGGCGGGCCCGCGCTGCCCCCCGACGCCGCCTCCGGTGCCGCGCAGGACCGCTCGCGGCCCCTCGGCCCCGAGGACGTCGACCGCGCCCTGTCGCGCCTGGTCGACTGGAGCGGGGACGCCACGGGCATCGAGCGCACGATCGCGCTGCCCACCGAACGGATCGACCTCCTCCTCGAGCGTGTCCACCGCGCCGAACGCGAGCTGGCCCACCGGGTCCGGGTCGTCGAGCGGACCCCGACTTCGCTGACGCTGCGCGCCCGCACGGAGAGCCTGCAGGTCGTCACCGAGCTCGACGTGGCCCTCGCGGAGCGGGTCGACGACGCCGTGGCGACCGTCGGGTCCGGCGGCTGATCCCGCCCCACCCACGACGACGGGCACACCACGCAGGTCCGACGGGCCGCCGACCTGCGTGGTGTGCTCCTGGTCAACCGGAGCGGTCGGCGCCGGGCGTGAGGGCCGCGAGCGGCTCCGCGGCCGGCTCCTCGGCGGGCCCGCGTCCCCCGGCGCGGGCCGCGCCGATGCCCGCTGTCACCACCAGCACGATCCCGAGCACACCGAGCGGGCGCGGGAGCTGACCGAGCACCACAGCCCCCACGAGCAGGGCGATCGCCGGTTCCAGCGCCATGAGCGTGCCGAAGGCGGCCGTGGTGAGGCGGCGCAGCGAGAGCATCTCGAAGGCGAACGGCACGACCGGCAGCAGCAGGGCCAGGCCCAGACCCGCGAGCAGCACCGGCCCGGTGAGCACCGACACCAGCCCCGGCACCGTCACGGCCGCCACCGCGGCGCTGACCAGCCCGGCGACCGGCATGGAGACGGCGAGCCCCTGCAGGCCGGTGACG
>NZ_JBVPVA010000086.1:0-1681 GCF_055612215.1 Actinomycetospora sp.
GTGTGGCCCTGGGTGGCGGCCATCGCCTCGACGCAGGTGCGGACGACGTTGTTGTAGACGTCCTGCGCGGTCAGCGACCAGCCCGAGGTCTGCGAGTGGGTGCGCAGCGACAGCGACTTGCCGTTCGTCGCCCCGAAGTCCCGGACGAGCTTGGCCCAGAGCAGGCGCGCGGCCCGCAGCTTCGCGATCTCCATGAAGTAGTTCATGCCGATGCCCCAGAAGAAGGAGAGGCGCGGCGCGAAGCGGTCCACGTCGAGGCCGGCGTCCCGCCCGGCCCGCAGGTACTCCACCCCGTCGGCGAGGGTGTAGGCGAGCTCCAGGTCGGCCGAGGCTCCGGCCTCCTGGATGTGGTAGCCGGAGATGGAGATCGAGTTGAACTTCGGCATCTTCTCCGAGGTGTACGAGAAGATGTCGGAGATGATCTGCATCGAGGGCTGGGGCGGATAGATGTAGGTGTTGCGGACCATGAACTCCTTGAGGATGTCGTTCTGGATGGTCCCGGCGAGCTGCTCGGGCTCGACGCCCTGCTCGGAGGCCGCGGCCACGTAGAGCGCCATCACGGGGAGCACCGCCCCGTTCATGGTCATGGACACCGACATCCGGTCCAGCGGGATGCCGTCGAAGAGCTGGCGCATGTCGAGGATCGAGTCGATCGACACGCCCGCCATGCCGACGTCCCCGGCCACGCGGGGGTTGTCCGAGTCGTAGCCGCGGTGGGTCGGCAGGTCGAAGGCGACCGAGAGGCCCTTCTGCCCGGCGGCGAGGTTGCGCCGGTAGAAGGCGTTCGACTCCTTCGCCGTCGAGAACCCCGCGTACTGGCGCACCGTCCAGGGCTGGGTGACGTACATCGTCGGGTACGGCCCGCGCAGGAACGGCGGCAGGCCCGGCAGCGTCGCGAGGAAGTCCAGGCCCTCGGTGTCGGCCGCGGTGTAGAGCGGCTTGACCGCGATCCCCTCGGGCGTCTCCCAGAGCAGGTCCTCGGACCCCTTCCCGGTGGCCGACTCGAGGGCCTCGTCCCACGTCCGGTCCCCCGGCTGCTCCGGCGCGCCGAGCTCGACGTCGGCGAACGATCCGATGCCCATCAGGCGGCCTCTCCGGTCAGGTGGTCGAGCAGGTCGGTGAGCAGCGCGGCGGCGTCGCACCCGGAGTACAGGTACCCGGTGAGGGCGGTGCCCTCGTCGGGTCCGAGGCCGGACGTCTTCGGGGACCCGGCCAGCAGGACCCGGGTGGCCCCCGCGTCCGCGAGCGCCCGGGCGAGGTCGGCCGCGTGCTCGGCGTAGACCTTGTCGCTGGACGCGACGACCGCGACCGGCGTCCCGGCCTCCCGGAACGCCGCCACGATCGCGTCGAGATCGGTGCCGCCCGGGCCCTCGGCGACGTCGATCCCGCCCGCGTGCAGCAGGTTCGTCGCGAACGAAGTGCGGGCGGTGTACTGCGCGAGCGTGCCGAGGGTGGCGAGGAACGCGGTCGGCCGCTGCGCCTGGGCATCGGCGCGGTCGCGCAGGTCCTCGAAGACCTGCGCGTAGCGCCGGCGGGGCAAGCCGCCCGCGTGGGGGTCCTCGGGCGTCGGCGGCCGCTGCGGCAGCGACTCGTGGAGGTTCGGGAACTCCGACACCCCGGTGATGGGGTCGCGGCGGTGCGCGATCCGCCCGGCTCGGCGCGACCAGGTCTCCTCGAGTGC
>NZ_JBVPVA010000091.1:0-5020 GCF_055612215.1 Actinomycetospora sp.
GCCCGGCCGACATCGACCCGGCGATGCCCTGCGCCGCGGTCAGACCCGCCGCGTCGAGACCCCACAGCTTCCCCGCGGCGACCGCCGCCCCGAACACCCCGGCGACGGCGGTCGGGTGGAACCCGACGTCGTGGAACCCGCCCGCGCCGCCCAGCCCCACGCGCGCCGAGATCTCGACGCCGAGGACGTAGGCCAGCAGCAGGTCGCGCGTCGTCGCGCCCGCCGTCGTCGCCGCCGAGATCGCCGCCGGCAGGGCCGCGGCCGACACGTGGGTGACCGCCGGGATGTGGGTGTCGTCGAAGTCCATGCCGTGCACGAGGACGCCGTTGAGGGTCGCGGCGTCGCGCGGGGCCAGCCGATCGGGCAGGCCCAGCACCGGGTGCTCCCCGGCCCCGAGCCGGCCGAGGGCGTCCCGGGCCTTCGCCGGGAAGGCGTACGCGGTGGAGGCGAACGCGAGCCCGACGGCGTCGAGCACCAGGTACCGGGCCCGCTCGAGGACCTCCGCCGGCACGTCCCCGGGCCGGGCGCGGGCCACGAACTCCCCGACGGCGGCCGCCAGCGAGGTCCGCGGCGGGCTGTCGATCGTCATGCGACATCTCCTTCGCCAGTCGTGCTCGGATCCCGTCGCCCTGACGGCGGGGTCCGTTCCCGTGGGGGTCAGCCCAGGAGCGGCTTCACCTTGGTGCCGAAGTCGTGCACGCCCTGCTCGAAGTCGTCGAAGACGAACATCATCCCCTCGACGCCGGGCATGCCCGCGACCTGGTCGATCTGCCGGGCCACCGTCTCGTGGGACCCGACGAGGGTGGCCATGTTGAAGTTCACGGCCCCCTCGGGGAGGTTGATCGTGCGGGCGGTGCCGGAGGCGTCGGCCGTCGAGTCGGCGCTGCCCTCGTCGGACATGTAGCCCAGCGCGGCGAGGTCGGCGCCCGCGCGGTAGGAGTCCCACTTCGCGCGGGCCTCCTCGTCGGTGTCGGCCATGATCGCCATGAACAGCGGCAGGGCCGAGACGTCGCGTCCGGAGGCCGACGCGGCCTTCGCCAGCCGCTCGGTCGGCTCGCGGTAGACCTCGGGGTCGTTGATCCCGGGCGAGAGGATGAAGTTGTAGTCGCCGTACTCGGCGCAGAACTGCATCCCGCGCTCGGACTGGCCCGCGCAGACGATGTCGACCTTCCCCGACGGCTGCGGCGAGAGGACGCAGTCGCGCATCTGGAAGTACTGCCCGTCGAGGTCGCAGCGCCCGGTGTCCCACAGGTCGCGCAGCACGCGCACGTACTCGGTGGAGTAGTCGTAGCGGTAGCCGAAGTACTCGTCGCCGGGCCACAGGCCCATCTGGTCGTACTCGCCCTTGGCCCATCCGGTGACGATGTTGACGCCGAACCGGCCCGGGGCGATCGAGTCGATCGTCGCGGCCATGCGGGCGACGAGGGCGGGCGGCAGCGTGAGCACCGCGGTCGAGGCGTAGAGCTTGATCCGCTCGGTGACCGCGGCGAGCCCCGCCATGAGCGTGAACGACTCGAGGTTGTGGTCCCAGAACTCGGTCTTCCCGCCGAACCCCCGCAGCTTGATCATCGAGAGGGCGAACGCGAACCCCTGGGCCTCGGCCTCCTGGACCACGCGCTTGTTCAGGTCGAACGAGGGCTTGTACTGGGGCGCGTTCTCCGAGATCAGCCAGCCGTTGTTGCCGATCGGGATGAAGACACCGAAATCCACTGCGAACACCTCTCGAGCGCACGGAGCCCGACGCCGGCACGGTGCCGGGGTCGTTGTGTGGCGGGGGCCACAGACGATAGGTCCGATGTATTCCGGGCGGTAGTCCGACTCAGCCGACGGCCGCCTTCCCGGCGAGCAGTGAGCGCGCGACCACCGTGCGCAGCACGTCGTTGGTGCCCTCGCCGATCGACATCAGCGGGGCGTCGCGGTAGAGCCGCTCGACCTCGAACTCCGTCGAGTAGCCGTAACCGCCGTGGATGCGCATCGCGTCGGTCGCGCACTGCAGCGCCGTCTCCGACGCGAAGATCTTCGCCATGCCCGACTCGGTGTCCATCCGCACGCCGTCGTCCATCCGCGACGCCGCCCAGTAGGTCATGAGCCGGGCCGCCTGCAGCTGCACCGCGATCTCGGCGAGGCGCAGCTGCACCGCCTGGAAGTCGCCGATCGGCTGCGAGAACGCCGTGCGGTCCCGGGCGTAGGACAGGGCCTCGTCGTAGGCGCGCTGGGCGATGCCCACCGAGCGGGCCGCGATGTTGATCCGCCCGGTCTCCAGCGACGACAGCGCCTGCTGCAGCCCGCGGCCCTCGACCCCGCCCAGCAGCTGCGACGCCGGCACCCGCACGCCGGTGAGCACGACCTCGCACGACTCCGGGCCCTTGTAGCCGAGCTTGCCGATGTCCTGGGTGACCTCGTAGCCCGCGGAGTCGGCGGCCACGAGCAGGATGCTCATCCCCCGGTGCGCGGGCTCGGCCGTCGGGTCGGTCTTGACCAGCACCGGCAGCGGGTCGGCGTACCGGGCGTTGGTGATCCACGTCTTGGTGCCGTCGACGACGTAGTCGTCCCCGTCGCGCCGCGCCACCGTGGCGATGCCCTGCAGGTCGGTCCCCGCGCCCGGTTCGGTCAGCGCGATACCGGTGCGCCGCTCCCCCGTCGCGAGCTCGGGCAGGTAGGCCGCGCGCTGCTCCGGGGTCCCGTGCCGGGCGATCATCCAGCTCGACACGCAGTGGCTGCCCAGGATCCCGGCGATGCCCATCCACCCCCGCGAGATCTCCTCGAAGGTCAGCGCGAACGAGACGGTGTCGGCGGCGAGCCCGCCGTACTCCTCGGGGATCGCCAGGCCGAACAGTCCCAGCGTCTTCATGCTCTCGACGATCTCCGTCGGGTACCGCCCGGCGCGTTCCCAGTCGCGGGCGACCGGGACGATCTCCGAGTCGACGAAGTCGCGCAGCGAGTCGCGGTAGAGCCGCTGCTCGTCCGACAACGTGAAGTCCACGGCTGCTCCTAAAGGCTCGGCGCCGAGGGCGCCTCGGGGACGGGGTGCTCGACGCCGGAGCCGACCTCGGAGAGCGGCCGGGCCGCGGCCGCGGGGTCGGGCGGCGGGCCGAACGCGCCGCCGGCCCGCAGCGCGGCCACGCGCTCGTCGTCGTAGCCCAGCGCCGTGAGCACGTCGTCGGTGTCGCGCCCCATCGGCGGCCCGCCGCGGGCCGGCGCGACGTCCGCGCCGGGGGGCCCGACGCGCACCGGCGAGCGCAGCGAGCGCACCGTCCCGAAGCGCGGGTGCTCGGTCTCGACGACGAGCGCCCGCGCCAGGGTGTGGGGGTCCTCCAGCGCACCGGCCACCTCGTGGATGGGCGCGCACGGGATGCGCGCGGCGTACAGCGGCTCGAGCCACGCCTCGACCGTGCGCTCCCGGAAGAGGTCCTCGAGCACCGGGACGAGGACGTCGCGGTGCCGGTCGCGGTCGGCGAACGTCGCGAAGCGGGGGTCCGAGGCCAGGTCGGGGCGGTCGAGCACCGCGACGAGGCGGTGCCAGAACTTCTCCTTGGCACACCCGACGACCAGCCACCCGTCGGCGGCCTCGAACGCCTGGAACGGCACGAGCGACGGGTGCGCCGAGTGGTGGGTCCGCCGGGGCTCGTAGCCCTCGGTGAGGTGCCAGGTGGCGGGGTAGGTCAGCAGGCTGACCGCGGTGTCGTAGAGGGAGAGGTCGCAGTCGGTGCCCACGCCGTCGCGCCGGGCCTGGTGGATCCCCGCGAGCAGCGCGATCGCCGCCACGAAGCCGCCGCTGTAGTCCACCAGCGACAGCCCGGCCTTCTGCGGCGCCCCGCCCGGCTCGCCGGTCACCGACATCCAGCCCGCCAGGGCCTGCAGGACGTAGTCGTAGCCGGGCTCGTCGGAGCGGGGGCCGGTCATCCCGAAGCCGGTCAGCGAGCAGCACACGATCCGCGGGTTGACCTCGGCCAGGTCGGCGTAGCGGATGCCGAGCTTCGCCGGGACGTCGCCGCGCAGGTTGGAGTAGACGGCGTCGGCGGAACGCACCAGGTCGTGGAACACCTCGCGCCCGGCCGGGGTGCGGATGTCGAGCAGCATCGAGGACTTGTTCTTGTTGAACGACTCGAAGAACAGCGAGTCCTCGCCCCCGGCGTAGGGCGGGACGTAGCGGCCGACGTCCCCGCCCGACCCGGGGTCCTCGATCTTGATGACCTCCGCGCCGAGGTCGGCGAGGTGCATCGACCCGAACGGTCCGGCGCCGTACTGCTCCAGCGAGACGATGCGGACGTCCTCGAGCGGCCTCACGAGCGGACGGGGAGTTCGGACTCGAGCGAGAGCGGGGTCGCCGCCTGCGGGAAGAGCGAGGCCGCGCCGGCGGCGTCGCGACGGTGCACGTAGAAGGTGCGCCGGAAGGTGAGCACCTCGACGGCGTCCTGGTTGAGCGTGCGGGTGCGGATGGTGACGATCCCGGCCTGCGGCCGGCTGGCCGAGGTTCGGATCGCGAGCACGAGGCTCTCCGACCAGAGGGTGTCCCCGACGAACACCGGTGCGGTCAGGCGCAGGTCGTCCATCCCGAGGTTCGCGAAGGCGTTCTGGGTGGTGTCGGTGACCGACTGGCCCATCGCGATCGCGATCGTCAGCGGGGAGGCCACCAGCCGCCGGCCGAACTCCGAGGCCTCCCCCACCTGGGCGTTGAAGTGCGCCTGGTTGGTGTTCATCGTGAGCAACGTGAACCAGGTGTTGTCGCTCTCGCTGATCGTGCGCCCCAGCGGGTGCTGGTAGACGTCACCGACCTCGAAGTCCTCGAGGAAGCGGCCGCGCCACCCGTCCTGCACCGTCATCGCGCTCCCTCCGTCGACCCGGCGAACGCTAAACGTCGGACTTTTCGTCGGCAAGAGCCTCGGCGGGGACCGCGACCGACCTCGGACCGCGCGTACGCTGAGCCCGCCCGGCGTCGACCGGGCGCCGCGCGCCCGAGCGTCTCCCCCGCGATGACGCGGCACCGAAACACCCCCGCGGAGCGTGATCGACCCCGATG
>NZ_JBVPVA010000127.1:0-10168 GCF_055612215.1 Actinomycetospora sp.
CTCCAGCAGCTCGAGATCGGGGTCCCGGACCGCCCGGAGCAGCGCGGGCCAGGTGAAGGGCCGGACGGTCGGGCCGAGCAGCGCGGCGTCGGAGTCCCCGAGCTGCGAGGTGAACAGGACGAGCTGGCTCGTGGGCTTCTCCTCGACGACCGAGCTCCGCAGGTTGGGGACAATCCGCAGCGACTGCACGCGCACAGGGTCCCGGCCGCGGGGCCGTCCGGCTCACCGGGGGAGCACCGGTTTCACCGCGGGTGCCCGCCGGGGAAGCTCCCGGGATGAGCGCGCATCGGGTGGAAGGCCCGGGTCCGACGGGGACCCGTCCCCGGGTCGTCGTGGTGGGAAGCGGGTTCGCCGGGTACAACGCTGCCCGTTCGCTGGCGCGGGCGACGGGCGACACCGTGGACATCGTGCTGGTCAGCCCGACCAACTACTTCCTCTACCTGCCGCTGCTGCCCGAGGTCGCGAGCGGGGTCCTGGAACCCCGGCGCATCTCGGTCTCGCTCGGCACGCTGCCCCCCGCCGTGCGGCACGCCCACGGCGAGGTCGACGACCTCGATCTCGCGCAGCGGACCGTGCGGTGGATGGACCCGGAGGGCGTCCACCACACGACGACCTACGACCGGATCGTCCTGGCCGTCGGTAGCGTCCACAAGCTGATGCCGATCCCGGGGCTGAGCGAGTACGCCCACGGGTTCCGCGGCATCCCCGAGGCGCTCTACCTGCGCGACCACCTGATCCGGCAGATCGACCTCGCGGCCGGGAGCGACGACCCCGACGAGCGCCGCGCCCGGTGCACCTTCGTCGTCGTCGGCGCGGGCTACACCGGCACCGAGGTCGCCGCCCAGGGTGTGCTGTTCACCCAGGACCTGGCCCGGTCCCGCGGGCTGGGCGAGGGGGCCGTCCGCTGGCTGCTGGTCAGTCGGGGGAAGGTCCTCTCGGGTCTCGACGAGCATCTCGGCGCCACCGCGGACCGCGTCCTGCGCGAGCGCGGGGTCGAGGTGCGGACCGGCGAGACGGTCGAGGAGGCGACGGCGGACGGGGTGCGGCTGCGCGGGGGCGAGCAGGTGCCGACCCGGACCCTGCTCTGGTGCGTCGGGGTCCGCCCCGACCCGCTGATCTCCGAGGTCGGCCTGGAACTGGCCGAGGGCCGCCTCGTCGTCGAGCCGACCCTGACGGTGCCCGGCCACCCCGAGGTGTTCGCGTGCGGTGACGCCGCCGCGGTGCCGGACCGCACCCGCCCCGGGCAGTACACGGCGATGACCGCCCAGCACGCCGAGCGCCAGGGCCGGCTGGCCGGGCGCAACGTCGCCGCGTCATTGCGCGGCCGTCGGCTGCGCCGCTACCGCCACCGCGACCTCGGGTTCGTCGTCGACCTCGGCAGCACCGACGCGGCCGCGAACCCGCTGCACCTGCGCCTGGCGGGCCTCCCCGCGAAGGCGGTCGCCCGCGGCTACCACCTGCTCTCGATGCCGGGCAACCGGGTGCGCACCGCCGCGGACTGGCTCCTCGACGCCGTCCTCCCGCGCCAGGCGACCCAGCTGGGCCTCGTCCGCTCGACCTCCGTGCCCATCGACACCTCCTCGCCCGAGGTGCCGCACCACCCCCAGATGTCGTTCCCGCCCGAGCGCTCGCACGGCCACTGATCGGCGGACGATTCCTGCCGGGTCGTCCCAGATGGTTGTGGTGACGCGCCATCCGCCGTTACGGTGATTCCGGGTGCCCTGGACCCCGGTGCCGCGAGCTCAGTGAGCGAGCACATCGGGGGACGATCGTGACGCAGCAGGTGCAGCGGGAACGCCACACACCCGTCCGGACCAGTGGCCGGACGCGGAGGCATCGCCACGACCGACCGATGAAGGTCGCCGTGGACCACGTCGGCGACCACTACACCGTGAGCGTGTCGGGTCAGGTGGACCGCCCGACGGTCACCGAGTTCTCGGGCACGGTCCGCGGGCTGGTCGCGGTCGGCATCCCCGAGCTCACCGTCGACCTCGGCGCCTGCTGGGAGGGCGCGCGGCTGCTGACCGTGCTCGCCCGCACCCGGCGGGCCCTGATCGACCGCGGCGGACGGCTGCACCTCGTCGGGGTCGCCCTCCCCGAGTACCTCACGGCGCTGCGCGACGCGCCGCTGGACGAGGTCTTCCTCGTCTACGACGCGATCCGACGCATGCCCGCGCCGCGCACCACGAGTCCGGCCGACGACGACGCCTACGACGCCCACGACGAGCTCGGGGCGTGACCGGCGCGGCGGTGCAGGCCCCGCCGCACGCCTCCGCGCGTCAGCGCCGCACGTCGACGCCGGCCCCGGCCGTGAGGTCGCGCCGGACCGTCGCGCCCTCGTCGATCACGACGTGCTGGGCGACCGGCTCGTGTCCGCGGGCCACGGTCACCAGCAGGAACCGGCCGGCCCGATCGGTGGTCAGGCGGTAGCGGCCGTCGTCGTCGGTGACGGTGTGGTCGACCTGACCGCCGCTGCTGTCGACGAGGGTGAGCACGGCCAGGGCCAGCGGGGAGTCCGCGTCGTCGTGGACGACGCCCACGAGCCCGGGCTCGGTGTCCCCGGGCGCCGTCGCCGCGGGCGTGGTGTCCGGGACCTGGTCGCTGGACGTGACGGCGCGAGCGGCGTGCGGGCGGCCGGTACGGACGATCGACCCGGCGACGAGGGAGCCGAGGAGGAACAGGCCGGAGGCCGCGAGGAAGGCCGCCGTGTAGCTGTGGATCGTCGCCTCGGCGGCGATGCCGGGGTGTCCGGGGGTCGTGGCCAGGTAGGCGGCCGCGGCGGTCCCCGCGACGCTC
Organism: Actinomycetospora sp.; assembly: GCF_055612215.1. Classification (NCBI taxonomy): domain Bacteria; kingdom Bacillati; phylum Actinomycetota; class Actinomycetes; order Pseudonocardiales; family Pseudonocardiaceae; genus Actinomycetospora; species Actinomycetospora sp. The sequence continues at coordinate 2,797 of NZ_JBVPVA010000127.1, forward strand.
GACAGCAGCGCGGTGCCGACCGAGCCCCCGACCTGCTGCATGGTGTTGACCGAGGCGGACGCGACGCCGGCGTCGGCGGGGTCCACCCCGAGCGTCGCGGTGTTGATCGAGGTCGACATCGCGGTCCCCAGCCCGAGACCCATGAGGATCAGCGGCCCGACGACCCCGCTCGCGTAGGTGCTCGTCACGTCGAGGTGCGAGAGCCAGAACAGCGCCCCGGCGCCGGCGAGCAGCCCGACGAAGATCAGCGGCTTGGGTCCGACGCGGGGGAGCAGGGTGGCGGGCACCGTCGTCGATGCCGTGACGATCGAGGCGACCATCGGCAGGAACGCCACCCCGGTGAGGACGGGGGAGAAGTGCAGCGACTCCTGCAGGTAGTAGGTCAGGAAGAGCGACACCGCGAACATGCCGGAGGCGAGCACGAGGATCGCCAGGTACGCGCCGCCACGGTTGCGGTCCAGCACGACCCGCAGCGGCAGCAGCGGGGCGCGCACCGTGCGCTGGAGCAGGACGAAGGTCGCCAGCAGCGCGACGCCGCCCACGAGGAACCCGATCACCGGCGCGGAGCCCCAGCCGTCGGTCTCCGCGGTGGCGAACCCGTAGACGATGCAGAACAGCCCGGCCGACCCGGCGACGGTGCCGAGGATGTCGAGGTGCGGCCGCTCGCGGCGGGGGAACGCGGGCAGCAGCAGGGCGGCACCCACGAACGCCGCGACGGCGAAGACGGCGTTCACGTACATGCACCAGCGCCAGTCCACGTACTCGGTGAGCGTCCCGCCCAGCAGCAGGCCCAGGGCCGCGCCGGAGCCGGCGATCGCGCTGAAGACGCCGAACGCCCGGGCGCGGTCCCGCCCGCCGGGGAACGAGGTCGTGAGCAGGGACAGCGCCGCGGGCGCGAGCAGCGCCCCGAAGGCGCCCTGCGCGGCCCGGGAGATCACGAGCATGTCGAAGCCGGTGGCGGCACCGCCGACCATCGAGGCGACGGCGAAACCGACGAGGCCGACCATGAACGCGCGCTTGCGTCCGAAGAGGTCCGACATCCGCCCGCCGAGCAGCAGCAGGCTGCCGAAGGCCAGCGCGTAGGCCGTGATCACCCACTGGCGCTGCGGATCGCTGAAGCCCAGGTCCGCCTGCGCGGACGGCAGCGCGATGTTCACGATGGTGTTGTCGAGCACGACCATCAGCTGGGCGATCGCGATGACGGCCAGCACCCACCAGCGCCGGCGGGAGGCGAGGTCGGGGGCGGACGTCGAGGAGAGCGGCACCGAGGGAGAACCGGTCACCGGGCCGGATCGAGGCCCGCTGCGCCGGTGACGCCGATCACGCCCGGATCGTGCGAGGCTGCCGGTACGGCCGTCAGGGTCGGCGACGAGAGGGTGGCGCGATGAGCAGGCGGCTGACGGTCATCCTCCGGGGTGGGCACGAGATCGTCCTCCAGGGAGTCGACGACCAGGAGGCGGAACGCCTCGTGAGGCGCTTTGCCGAGATCTTCGAACAGGGTGAGCCGAAGGGGTCGACGACGGTCCCCGACGGGACGCTGATCCGGCACTCCGAGGTGGTCGGGGTGCGCAACGCCAGCGAGCAGAGCCTGAGCAACCGCTCCGGCGGCCGGACCTGACGCGCCCGCGGCCTCAGCGTCCCGCGCCGGGGGCCGCCCGCGTGGCGGCCAGGTCGAGCAGCGGCCGGAGCCCGTCCGGCACGTCCCGCTCGTCCACCGCCACGGTGTCGTCGGGCGCGACGTCGGGCAGGCTCAGGTGGAAGCTGAACCGGTCGGGCGCCGGGGGCCCGGACGGCGCGGCCTGCTGCGCCGACCGCAGCGCCTGCTCGGCCTGCTCGGCCTGCGGTTGCCCGAGCTCCGTGGTGTCCACCTCGGCGGTCATCGGGATGCCGGCGAGGCCGCCTCGGCGGACCACCCGAACTCGCACGTCGCCCTCCTCCGGTCCGGCGCCCGGCGACGGTCACATCACCTTGACGGACTTCCACCCCTGCTCGACGGCCTGCGCCTCCGTGCTCGTCGAACCATAGATCTGACGGGCCTGCTTGAGGGTGATCGCCGCGAACTCCTTGAAGGTGGCGGCGGGCTTGAGCGCGGCGTCGCGCAGCGCGGCATACCAGATCGGGCCGGCCGCGTCCCAGGCGTGACCGCCCAGGGTGGTCGCCACGATGTAGAAGGCGTGGTTCGGGATGCCCGAGTTCGTGTGGACGTCGCCCCCGGGCACGTAGCCGTCCATGTCGGCGGGCTGGTCGTCGTGCGGGTTGGCGGTGCCGGGCGCCTTCATCGAGCGGAGCGCGGGGCTCAGCTGCGGCCCGACCACGTCCGCGCCGATGAGCCAGTCCGAGGCGTTGACGTCCTGCTTGAGGGCCCACTGCTTGACCTGGATGCCCATGACGTCCGACATCGACTCGTTGAGGGCGCCGGACTGTCCCGAGTACGTCAGGTTGGCCTCGACCTGGGTCACCCCGTGGGTCAGTTCGTGCCCGATGACGTCGATCCCCGCCGTCGTGTCGGTCAGGGCCTGGCCGTCGCCGTCGCCGAAGAACATGTGGCCGTTGCCGTCGTAGAACGCGTTGTCGTAGTTCCGCCCGAAGTGGACCAGGCCCTCGAGGGTCATCCCGGCGCCGTCGATGGAGTCGCGCTGGAAGGTCTTCCAGTAGAAGTCGTAGGTGTAGCCGAACCCGTCGTAGGCGTTGTTCACCGAGGAGTCGGAGACCGCGGGCATGCCCTCGGCCCGCTTGAGGGTGCCGGGGCTCTGGTCCTCGGAGTGGTGCTGGTCGTAGATGGCCCGCTTCGGCGACCCACCGTTCCGCCCGAAGCTGACCGGCATCGCGCTCAGGCGGGTCACCATCGACGACTCCGCCCGGGCCAGCCGGAACCGCTGGTCGAGAGCCAGCGTGTCGAGGGCCGCGTTGCGCTGCTCCTCGGATCCCGTGCGGGCGATCCGGTCGAGGATGCGGTGCGGAACGATGCACTGACGTGGTGCGCGTGCGGTCATGGTCGTGTCCCCCTGGGTCGGTCCGGCCGGCGGAATCGGTGCGGTCACGAGACCACCGTGTCCGGAAACCGTGGCACCGGGTGGTCCTCCTGGCGATCGGCTGGGCGAGTGAGGAGGTGCGCCGAAAGGAGGGAGAAATTCCGTGCGGTGGTCGGCGAATCACCGCACGCGTCCGCTCGGATGCGCAGCGAATCGATATCGAGTGGCGGCTGCGCCAACGGGTTGACCTTCCTGGCCCTTCGGCGACACCCGAGCCCAGACTCCGCCGGACGACCACGGCGAATTCGAGGGCGGATCATGAAGGTCGAGATCAAGGAAACGGTGAGCGGCGACGTCGCCGATCAGGCGGAGAAGGCGCTCGCACCGGGCGCCGCGGCCCTGACCGAGCGCCGGATCTTCTTCAGCGAGGTCCCCGTGGGTCCTGACGCGCCCCTCGTGCTCGCCGCCCGCGGCCTGGTCGTGCGCTCCCGACGCGGTCCCGAGGGCGGGGACGTCACCCTCAAGCTCCGCGGCCCCGAGGGCTGCCTGGACACCGAGCGGTGGGACGACCGCACCCGGGACTGGAAGGGCGCGAAGCTCGAGGGCGACTGGGCCGGCCGAAGGCACCTGCTCTCCGCGTCCCTCGACCACGATCTCGACGGGAGCGACGGCGACACCGACCCGGTCGGCTCCACCGGGCTGGTCGACTCGCTGTCCCACGACCAGGCCACGCTGGTCGAGGAGTGGATGATCCCCATCGGGAGCCTCGAGACGTTCGGTCCCGTGGAGTCCCGCAAGTGGTCCCTCACGGTGCCCGGTACCGCACTGGACTGCGACGTCGAGGTCTGGGAGCTCGACGAACTGCGCTTCCTCGAGGTCTCGGCGAGGGTCAGGATCGACGGGGCCGAGGCGGCCCAGCGCGACCTGCACGACGCCCTCGTCCGTCTCGGCCTGCCCGAATCGGCATTCGCCGACACCACGAAGACCGAGGCCGTGCTGCGCCGACTCATGCGCTGACGGCCATCGACCACACCGGTGGCGAACCCGCGGGAAAGAGCGCGGAATCGGCGCAATCGACCGAGGAGCCCTCCTCTGGCGGAGTGACATCGGCGGGCATCCGAGTGGTGTCGGCGCTCCGAGGAATCGTCGTACGTCCAGGATGGCGGATATCCGGCATCCGAGGAGGGATCACCGCGCCGTACGCGCTGATCGACGGGTGATTTCACGATCCTGAACACCGGACCCGACCGCGATTCGCTGCGGTTCCACCCCGACAGCGCCGAGGGGAGAACGCGGCGACCCGGGTGAGTGACGACGGTGGACCCGGGCCGGCGTGTGTTGCGGGCGCTCGACCCGGGCGACGCCGAGGGTGCGGGTCCTCCGGACCAGACCTCGGGCGGGCCGTCGCCCGCCGGCGAGGACCCGCACACCCTCGGGCCGGATCAGGAGCCGGATTCCGCCGGGGCGCGGTGGACCCCGAACATCTGCTCGGCGTTGCGGAGCGACTGGCGCACCACCTCCGAGGCGTAGCCGATCATCTCGGTCTCGTACCGCGCGAGGGCATCGACGAGGTCACCTCTGCCGGCGTCGGTCAGTTCCCGCGCGAGCAGCGCGGCATCGCGCAGGGCGGTGTTGGCACCGGCTCCGGCCGCGGGCGTCATGGGATGGACGGCATCGCCCAGCAGCGTCACCCGGCCGGTGGGCCACGGGTCGATCCCGGTGCACGAGCGCAGGGTGACGGGGAAGGCGGCGGCCGGGTCGGCGGCCGCCATCAGGTCGTGCACGGCCGGGTGCCAGGTCGCGGTGTGTTCCACGGCGAGGCCCCAGAGCTCCTCGGGAGCCAGACCGAAGAGCTCGTCGTCGCTGCGCCCGAGGGCGTCGTTGGTGCCGGTGAGGACGGTCATCAGGTAGTCGCCGTACTCGGCGGGTGGCTCGCGGAACAGCACGGGCGCGACGGCGGCGCCGATCCCGCGCTCGTCGGCGAGGAAGCAGAAGCCGCGCAGGAAGGCCGGGGGGATCCGATCGCGGTCGATCCCGGAGAGGGGGAGTCGGCCGTAGAGGCAGCGCACGCCGATGTCGAGGACCTCGAGGTCGGGCAGCAGCTGCGCGCGCACGGCGGATCCGACCCCGTCGGCTCCGACGAGAACGTCGGCGGTGGCGCGGTGGCCGTCGGCGAACCGGAGCTCGACGGCGCCGCCCGGGCCCTCCGTGTACCCGACGAGCTCGCGGCCGCGCTCGATGATCCCCTCCAGTCCGGTCGTCAGCGCCCGGCGGAAGGCCTCGCGGTCGACCGCCGTGATCGCGTCCGGACGGGTGATCGGGAAGGCCTGTTCGAACAGCGTGTTGAGCCGGTGGTCGAACCCGGCCAGCAGGTCGCCGGGACGCGTGGCGGTCTCGACGACCCGGCGGTGCACGGGCTCGGGCAGCACCTCGGCCAGCGCCTGCTCCCCGACTTGGCTGATGTGGATGCGGTAGCCCTGTCGCCGCCGGTTCGGGTCGAGGTCGCGCTCGTAGAGCCGGACGTCCACCCCGGCGGCACGCAACCCGTGCGCGAGTGCGAGGCCGCCGACACCTCCGCCGACGATCGCCACTCGTGGTGTACCGGCCATATCCGTCCTCCTCGTGTCATCTGTGCGGATACTCTAATCATCCAAATAGATGATTGGCTAGGATGAGGAAGTGACGGAGGCGAGGGGTCGGCGCTCGCCGACCGGCGAGGACCGCCGGCGCGACGCCGAGCGCAGCAAGCGCCTGCTCCTGGAGGCGGCCGTGGCCGAGTTCGCCGCGCACGGGCTCAGCGGCGCCCGGGTCGAGGCGATCGCGGCCAGGGCCGGGGTGAACAAGCAGCTGATCTCGTACTACTTCGGCGGCAAGCAGGGGCTCTACGAGGCCCTCGGCGACCGGTGGCGTGAGGCCGAGCAGACGTTCGCGCCGGCCGGGACGCCGCTCCCGGTCCTGGCCGCGGAGTACGCGCGGCAAGCCCTGAGGGCTCCCGACGAGGCACGGCTGGTCATCCGCGAGGGGCTCGACGGGCGTCCCGGGCCGCCGGGGTCCCGAGCGCCCCAGCAGGAGCGCTTCGCGCAGATCCTGACCGACCTGCGGTCGCGGCAGGAGGCGGGCGAGTTCGCCGCCGATCTCGACCCGGCGGCACTCGCCGTCGCGCTGTTCGGGATGTGCGCCGCGCCGGTGAGCTTCCCGCACCTCGCCCGGGCCGTCGGCGTCGATCCTGAAGCGCCCGACGTCGTCGAGGACTATGCGGTCCAGGTCGGCCGCCTGGTCGCGCGCCTGTGTGCGGGCCGGGACGAGGCCTCGTCACGGGGCGCGCCGGACCCGTAGACGGCTCCGGCCGCCGGCCCGGAAATACCTCGTCGTGCATGCCCCGGCGCGGTGACGATGGGTGCATCGCCCCGGGTGACCTCGTGCAGGAGCTGGCGCGTCGCGACGCGATGGTGGACCCGGGCCGCGGCCGGAGCCGACCCGGACCTGGCCGCGCTCGGCGCCTGGCGCGCCGCCCGCGCGATGCTGCGCGCCGTCCCGCGATCCGCACGGCGGACGCAGCCGGAATGCCGAGCCTCGCGCAGATCGCCATCGCAGGGCCGGGTGTTCAGCGCGCACTTCTGGACCAGCGCGCTCGTCCACGGCGCCGACGACATCGCCGAGCAGGCCCGCCTGCTGATGACGCTGCACCGCGACCTCATCGAGGAGGGCGCGGCGCAGCGCGAGCAGGACGACTGACGCGTCGGGTCCGGCCCGTCAGTCGAGGTGGCGTCCGGATCGCGCCCGCCCGGTCCGCAGGAGCAGCTCGGCGGGCAGGGCGGGGACGTCCAGCGCATGCCGCAGCCGGGGGAGCACCTGCTGTTCGAGGTGGGCGCGGACCTCGGCCGGACTGGCGTGCGCGTCGAGGTCGACCTCGACGAACACCCTCGGGGTGGGCCCGGCGGCCACCAGACGGGAGCCGGCCCCGACGATCCCGGGGTGCGCGGTCAGGTCCTCGCGGACGGCCTTCTCGAGCACCCCGGACGGGACGGTGGTGACGCCGGTGGTAGCTCCGCCGGCGGGCGTCGTCCACGGGACACCGGCCGGGCGGCGCCGCGCCTGGGCGGTCAGCCAGCGCAGCCCGGCCAGGCCGACGAGCACGCCGGCGGCCGCGGAGACCCAGACGCCCCAGGAGGGCAGGGTCGTCCCGGCGGGGAGCAGCGGAGCGGAGGGGGAGACCAGGGCGAGCCGGCCGGTCGCGGCGCCGAGGACGACGACGGCACCGACCAGGAGGACGAGTCCGGCGAGGGCGAGCAGGTCGGGCACAGCGGGCAGGGTCCGGCGGGAGCGGCGGGTCACGGGACCCATCGCCCCGTGCGCGGGAGCCGCGCCGCGGTGGTCACCGCGGGCTCCGGTCCCGGTCC
>NZ_JBVPVA010000134.1:0-1630 GCF_055612215.1 Actinomycetospora sp.
TCGCCGCTGCGCAGGAAGCGCGGCGGGTCGAAGCCGATGCCGACCCCGGCCGGCGTGCCGGTCGCGATGAGGTCGCCGGGCTCGAGCGTGAGCCCGGCGGAAATCGTTTCGATCAGGGTCGGGATGTCGAACAACAGATCCGCGGTGCTCGCGGACTGGCGAAGCTCGTCGTTGACCCGGCATTGCACGGTCAGGTCGGCGCCGTCGACCTCGTCGGCGGTGACGGCGTAGGGGCCCATCGGGCAGAACGTGTCGAGGCCCTTGCCGAGGAACCACTGCTTGTGGTCGCGCTGGCGGTCCCGGGCGGTGACGTCGTTGACGATCGTGTAGCCCCAGACGTGGTCGAGCGCGTCGTCGTAGGAGATGCCGCGGCCGCCCCGGCCGATGATCACAGCGAGCTCGGACTCGTAGTCGAGCTCGGACGTGATGTCGGCGTGCGCCTCGACGTCGTCGTACGGGCCGGTGACGCTGGTGGTGGCCTTGGAGAAGACGATCGGCTTGTCCGGGAGGTCCTCCGAGCGCTGCGGGGTGTCGTAGCCCGAGCGACCGAACTCCGCGACGTGCTCGCGGTAGTTCTTGCCGACGGCGAACAGGTCGCGGCGCGGCGTGGGGAACGGCGCGCGCAGGGTGGGCCCGACGACACTGGGCAGGTTGCCGGCCTCCGCGATCCGCGGCCCGAGCCGGTCCCACTCCTCGATCACCGCGAGCAGGGACCGGTCCCCCACGACCGGCGTCAGGTCGAGCACGCGGGTCTCGTCGTGCGGATCGACCAGCCCCACGGTCTCTCCACCAGCACCGGCGGCGAACGTCACGAGCTTCACTGCAGATCTCCTCACTGGGTGGCCTTCGGCCTCGTGAGCAGTAATCCGCCGTATGGCACGGAGAAGTGCTCACGAGCGCGGAGCGCACCTCGCGCAATCCGGACCAATCCGGCCCAGGCTCACGTGTGTTGGTCACACCGCGGCCTCGACCGACCGTACGACGGTGCCGACCGGCTGCCAATAGCCTGACGGCCCCGGCATTGGTCTAGTATTGGTCGCATGGCCGCACCGGTGACCGCCGTTCCCATCGTGACGCGTCTGCGCCGGCTGCTCGACGAGTCCGTCGCGGCCGGCACGCTCGGCACCGGCTCGAAGATCCCGACGGAGCGGGAGCTGTGCGACACGCTGCAGGCCTCGCGGACCGCGGTGCGCGCGGCGCTGGCCGAGCTCGAGCGCGAGGGCCGCATCACCCGCCACGTCGGGCGCGGCACGTTCCTCGCCGAGCTCGAGGCCGACCCGGGCCTGCCCGCCGTGGCGCGCGGCGCGGTGCAGACCAGCCCGGCCGAGATCATGGCGACGCGGCTGCTGCTCGAGCCCGAGATCGCCGCACTGGCCGCCCGGCACGCGACCCAGGCCGACATCGACCACGTCCACCACTGCCTGCGGCGCGGCAACGCCACCACGACCTACGAGGAGTTCGAGTCCTGGGACTCCGCGCTGCACCGCGCCATCGCCGCGGCTGCCCACAACGGCCTGCTCCTGCGGCTCTTCGACACCATGAACGCGGCGCGCGACCTCCCGGTCTGGGGCAGCATCAAGCGCCGCTCGGCCACCCCGGAGCGCCGCCGGGGCTACGAGTGCAGCCACGG
>NZ_JBVPVA010000415.1:0-3179 GCF_055612215.1 Actinomycetospora sp.
GACGAGCCGCACCGGCGCGTCGTCCACCACGGTGGCGGGGGCTCCCTGGGCGGGACGGGCTCTGGGCGGCACACCGCCATCCTGGCAGGACCCACCGACACCGTGGTGTGGGCAACGTCCCGCGATCTGGCCGGGCGCGCGAGGCTGCCGTACCGTTCCAGTCGCGCTCGGCGGGATCGGACCCGATCCGCAGCCGACCGGACAACCGAATACGGCTCATCCAGAGGGGTAGAGGGAACGGCCCGACGACACCCCGGCAACCGGCGGCACCCGCTCACGCGCGGGGGGCAAGACCGGTGCCAATTCCGACCCGCCGCGTGGTGGGGAAGATGAGGAGAAACCTTTCATGACCCTGACCGCCTCCGGTCCGAGCACCGCCTCCGGGACCGCCGGTCCGTCCCTCGATCTCGGCCCCGCCGCCGCCCTGGCGTGCCGGGCGTGCGGCCACCGCCTCGCCCTCGCCGCCGAGTTCGCCTGTCCGGAGTGTTTCGGCCCGCTCGAGGTCGCCTACGACTTCGGCCGCGTCACCCGCGAGCAGATCGAGCGCGGCCCGAAGTCGATCTGGCGCTACAAGGACCTGCTGCCGGTGCCGACGAGCGTCGAGTCGCACCCGAACACCGAGCCCGGCTTCACCCGGCTCGTGCGCGCCGACCGCCTCGGCGCCGAGCTGGGCATCCGCAACCTCTGGGTCAAGGACGACACCGGCAACCCGACGCACTCCTTCAAGGACCGCGTCGTCGCCGTCGCCCTGGCCGCCGCCCGTGAGCTCGGCTTCACCGTGCTGGCCTGCCCCTCGACGGGGAACCTCGCGAACGCCACCGCGGCGGCCGCCGCCCGCGCCGGGTGGGACTCGGTCGTGCTCATCCCCGCCTCCCTCGAGCGCGCGAAGATCCTGATGACCGCGGTGTACGAGACGTCGCTGCTGGCCGTCGACGGCACCTACGACGACGTCAACCGCCTCGCCACCGAGCTCGCCTTCGAGCAGGAGGACTGGGCGTTCGTCAACGTCAACGTCCGGCCGTACTACGCCGAGGGCTCGAAGTCGCTGGGGTACGAGATCGCCGAGCAGCTGGGCTGGCGCATCCCCGCACAGACGGTGATCCCGGTGGCCTCCGGCTCGCAGCTCACCAAGATCGACAAGGCCTACGGGGAGCTGGTCTCGCTCGGGCTCGTCGAGGGCGAGGACTGGCGCGTCTTCGGCGCGCAGGCCGCCGGGTGCTCGCCGGTCTCGACGGCGTTCGCCGAGGGCACCGACGTCGTCCGGCCGCAGAAGCCGGACACCATCGCCCGCTCGCTCGCGATCGGCAACCCCGCCGACGGCCCTTACGTGCTCGACACCGTGCGGCGGTGCGGCGGCGCGGTCACCGACGTGACCGACGACGAGGTCCGCGACGGCATGCGGCTGCTCGCCCGCACCGAGGGGATCTTCGCCGAGACGGCGGGCGGGGTCACCGTGGCGAACGCGCGCAAGCTCGTCGAGGAGGGCCGGCTCGACCCCGACGCCGACACCGTCCTGCTGATCACCGGCGACGGGCTCAAGACCCTGGACGCCATCGAGGGCCACGTCGGGCCGACGGCGCACGTGCCCGCCACGTCCAAGGCGGTCCGCGAGGCGCTGGGGTTGTAGGCACGGCTCCTCACCGCCGCTTCGGGTCCGGACGGGGGTCGCCGCGCGCGACGACCGCAGTGCCCCCGCCCGGCGCCGGGACGACGGCCAGGTCGCCGCTCTGGTCGGTGCGGCGCACGAGCGCGCCGGTGCCCGCGAGCAGGCCCATCATCGCCGGGTTCGGGTGCCCGTAGCTGTTGCCCTGCCCGACGCTGACCAGCGCGAGCCGGGCGTGCGCCGCCGTCACGAACGCCGGCAGCGACGACCGCGAGCCGTGGTGGGGCACCTTCAGCACCTCGGCGCCGAGGTCCTCGCCCGACGCGAGCAGTGACTGCTGGGCATCGGCCTCGGCGTCGCCGGGCAGCAGGATGCGGCCGAGCGGGGTAGTGGCGCGCAGGACGAGCGAGGTGTCGTTGACCTCGGTGCCGTCGTCGGCGTCGACGTGCGGGCTCGGGTGCACCGGACCGAGGACGTCGAGCGCCAGACCCGGCCAGTGCAGCGTGACCCCCCGGTCGAGCTCCACCACGGGCGCGCCCGCCGCGCGCGCCCAGCCGGTGACCTCCCCGAGGGTCCCTACCGGCTCGTGCACCGGCCCGAGCGCCACCGCGCCCGCCGACCGTCCCCGCAACGCGCCGGCAAGCCCGTCGACGTGGTCGGCGTGCAGGTGCGAGAGCACGACGAGCGCGAGCGAGCGCACGCCGAGCCGGGACAGGCACCCGTCGACGGCGCTGCCGTCCGGTCCGGCGTCGAGCAGCACCGCACGGCCGGGTTCCCCGGTGGCGAGGACCAGCGCGTCGCCCTGCCCGACGTCGCACACGACGAACGCCCACGCCGGCGGCGGCCACCCGACCGGCACGACCCGCGTCGGCACGAGCACGAGCAGGAGGCCCACGACGACGGCGAGCGCGAGCAGCCGGACCCGCCGCCACCGCAGCGCCACCAGCCCGAGCAGCACCAGCCCGGCCAGCAGCAGCCCGCCGGTGACGCCACCCGGCCAGGTGAGCGTCGCGCCCGGCACCGCCGCGCACCGCCGGGCGACCCACACCAGCCACGCCACCTCCGGCCCGGCGACCCACACCGCTGCGTGCGCCGCCGCGGTCCACCACGGCGCGAGGACCGCGGCCAGCACGCCGAGCACGGTCGCAGGGGCGACGACGGGCGCGGCGAGCAGGTTCGCGAGCACCGCGACGAGGCTGACCTGGCCGGACAGCCCGGCCACCACCGGCGCCGTGACCACGTGCGCGGCGAGCGGCACCGCCAGCGCCTCGGCCACGCCCGGCGGCACCCGGCGCCGCCGCAGCGCCGTGACGACCACCGGCGCGAGCAGCACCAGCGCCGCGGTGGCGAGCACGGAGAGCGCGAAGCCGGCGTCGACCGCGAGGGCCGGGTCGACCAGGAGCAGGACGATCACGGTGACGGCGAGGGCGGGCAGCACCGAGCGGGTCCGTCCCAGGGCCAGCGCCAGGATCGCGACCGCGCCCATCGCTCCCGCCCGCAGGACGCTCGGCGAGGGGCGCGCGAGGACCACGAACCCGACGAGGGCCAGCAGCGCCAGCACCGCCGCCGTCCGCGG
>NZ_JBVPVA010000481.1:0-4662 GCF_055612215.1 Actinomycetospora sp.
TCATCCAGAGCGCCGACATCGAGGGTGACGAGGTCAGGGAGATCCTCAGCAACGGCGAGAACGCCGCGAAGGCGTGGGGTGACCTCACCTCGACGCAGGCGATCGACAAGGCCACGCAGCTGCACCGCCGCCGGCTCGCGAGCGTCGGCATCAAGTTCTGGTGACCGGCGAGCCCGCTCCGGCCTAGTCGCCGTCCCCGTCGCCGTCCCCGTCGCCGTCTCCCGCGGCGGGCGGCGCCGGCTGTCCGGGGGCGGGCCGCGCGGGCGCCGGCGCAGCGGGCTGCCCGGGCGCGGCCGGCTGGTCGTCGTCGCGACCGGGGAGCTCCTGGACCTGGCTCGTCCCGGGCCTGGCGTTGTCGTCGTCGCCCTCGGGGTGGTGCGTGCTGAACACCAGCACCAGCCCGACGATGGCGGCCACGATCGCGAGGGCCGCCCCGACCCGGTCCTTCGTCACCATCACGTCGCTCCTACGTCGGTCGATCTCCGGTGGGCGGGGACCGGTCAGCCGTCGACGGGGACGCCGCCGAAGGCGACCAGGCTGATGACGAAGTAGGCGATGTAGAGGGCGAGCAGGACCACGCCGTGCCAGCGCCGCAGGTGCCCGGTGGCCAGGAAGATCGCCGAGAGCACCGTCGTGCCGACGAGCACCGGCAGGTGCCACGACAGGGCGGTGGAGTCGATGGTGATCGCACCGCCGACGAGCAGGATGATCCCCAGCTTGCCGGTCACGGAGAACACGACACTGCCGATGACGTTCGCGATCGCGATCTCCGGCGCACCGCGACGCTGCGGCTCGGCGGTGAGGAAGATGTCCTCGAGCGAGAGCGCCAGCGTCGCGATCGTGACGCCGAAGACCGTCCCCGAAATCTTGAAGGTGTCGAGGATGCCGTCGGTGCCCTCCCCGGCGACCACCGCGCCGACGACGAGACCGACCAGGGCGAGCACGGCCAGGGCGACGGTGATACCGGGCGACTGCCGGCGAGCCTTGAGGAAGCCGTCGTCGATCCGGAGGTCGGGCGGCAGGTCGAAGCCGTTGAACCCCCCGCCCGCGTTGCCGACGTCGGCGGCCGGGCCGTCGTGGCCGCCCTCACGCGTCAGGGTCGCGGTGCCGCCGCCGGGGGTGACACCGGCCTTCTCCAGCTGCTCGTAGACCTCCGCGTTGCGCCACACCGGGCGCCGGGCGGTGTACTCGCGGTAGGCGATCCAGCCGACGAACGCGACGAACAGCCCGCACAGGACGACGCCCGTCTCCAGCGTCAGCGCCCCCGTCGCGGCGACGACGTACATGAGGACCGGAGCCGCGACGAAGAGCGCCAGGTACGACTTCGGCACGTCGAACTCGCACGGCGCGATGATCGCGGCGAGCGCGAGGACGATCCCGGTCATCGCGACCGTCGTCCCGATGACGGTGCCGAGCGCGGCCTGCTTGAGGTCGTCGACGTTGAGCACGATGCCGTAGGCGAGGTCGTCGAACTCGATCCCGGTGAAGACCACCGCGATGAGGAAGAGCGAGATCGCCCACCGGCTCGCCACCCCGACCAGGTGGGCGATCAGCTTCTCGGCGCAGTAGACCAGCAGCGCGATGCCGAGCACGAATTCGACGATGGCGATCATGGGCAGCTCCTCGCCGAGCCATCGGAATCAGAGATCGAATTCGATGGTGATCGGCGCCACCCCGATCCGCAACGGGTTGACAGGCGGGTTGACAGGACCCGCCCGATCGGCGGGGTCAGCCGGTGTTGCGCATCCCCGCCGAGATGCCGTTGACGGTGAGCAACAGCGCCCGCTGGAGGTCCGGGTCGGGCTCGTCGACCGCCCGGCGCTCGGAGAGCGCGTGGACCTGCAGGTGGTGCAGCGGCTCCAGGTAGCTCTCGCGCACCTCGAGGGTCTGGCGCAGCAGCGGGTTGTTCGCGAGCAGCGCGTCGCCGGGGGAGAGGGCGAGCACCTGGCGCAGCGTCAGCTCGTGCTCGGCCTTGATGATCTCGAAGACGTCCTGGAGCTCCGGGTCGACGAGTTCGGAGACGTAGAAGCCCGCGATGCGCATGTCGGTCTTCGCCAGCGTCATCTCGACGTTGGAGAGCAGGTTCGCGAAGAACGCCCAGTCGCGCATCTCGTCGATGACGTCGCCGTACCCGGCGTCGTGGGCGGCCTTCAGCCCGGATCCGAGGCCGAACCAGCCCGGCACGATCATCCGCGACTGCGTCCAGCCGAACACCCACGGGATGGCCCGCAGGTCGTCCAGCGAGGTCTGCCCGCCCGCGCCGGGCCGCTTGCCGGGACGCGAGCCGACGTTGAGCATCGAGAGCTCGTCCACCGGCGTCGCCTGCGTGAAGAAGTCCGGCAGGCCGTCGTGCTCGATCAGCTCCGAGTAGGCCTCCTGGGCGGCGTCGGAGATGACGTCCATGGCCTCGTCCCAGCGCTTGAGCTGGTCGGCCGGCACGCGGCTGGTCTGGTGCAGCAGGGTCGCGTCGAGCACCGCCGAGAGCATGATCTCGAGGTTGTCCTCGGCCAGCGTGGGCAGCGAGTACTTGTCGGAGATGACCTCGCCCTGCTCGGTCACCTTCATCACCGCGTCGACGACGCCGTGGGGCTGCGCGGCGATCGCCTCGCCCGCGGGCCCGCCGCCGCGGCCGACCGAGCCGCCGCGGCCGTGGAAGAGGCGCAGCCGCACCCCGTGCTTGGCGGCGACGTCGCGCAGCTGGCGCTGGGCCTGGTGGATCGACCACTGGCTCGTCGTGATCCCGGCGCCCTTGTTGGAGTCCGAGTAGCCCAGCATCATCTCCTGGACGTCGCCGCGGGCCGCCACGATCGCCCGGTACGACGGGTCCGAGAGCATCCCGTCGAGCAGGTCCCCGGAGATCTTCAGCTCGGTGGCCGTCTCGAACAGCGGCACGATGTCCAGCGACGAGACCGCCTGCTGGCCGCCGTCCTCGGCCGCGGTGATCTCGATCAGCCCGGCCTCCCGGGCGAGCACCGCGACGGCGAGGACGTCGTCGACGTTCTGCGCCATCGACATGATGTAGGTGTGCAGGGACTCCTCGCCGTAGGTCTCCTGGATCCCCCGGATGCAGTCGAAGACCTCGAGGGTCTCCCGGAAGCTGTCGTCGCCGATCTGCTGCCAGTTGCGCCGCGGCGTGAGCGCCCGCCGGCCGGCCAGCTCCTTCGACAGCACCGCGATCCGCCCGTTGTGGTCCAGCTCGCCGTACGGGGTCTCCAGCTCGCCGAGGCGGTCGAAGAGCGCCGACAGCGCGGTGTGGTGGAAGTTGGTGTGCTCGCGGACGTCGACGCTGGCGAGGTGCAGCCCGACGGCGTTGGCGGTGCGCATGACGTCGCGCAGCATCCCGTCGGCGATCCGCTCGCCCTGGTGGGCGCGCAGCGAGCGGTCCATCACCTCGAGGTCGCGCAGGTACTCCTCGGAGCCCAGGTAGTCCCGCCCCGCCACGTGCGGGGTGCCGTTGACGTAGCGGTCGCGGGTGTTCTCGAGCCGGGCGTAGATGTACGAGCACTTGAGCCGGTAGGGCTCCTCGGCGTTGAGCCGGATGAAGCGGTCGTAGACCTCGGGGAGGTGGCGCCGGTCGCGGGCGAGGCCGCGGCGGAGGTCCTCGGACACCCCGACGAGCCGCGTGGAGACCGAGAGCTCCTGCACGAGGTCCTCGATCAGGCCGATCTGGATGCGCACCCCCCGCTCGGCGTAGATCCGCATGGCCTCCGCGGTCAGCTCGGCGGTGACGTTGGGGTTGCCGTCGCGGTCGCCGCCGACCCAGCACCCCAGCACCAGCGGGCGGGCGCCGTCGGGCAGCGACAGCCCGACCCTCACGAGCTCCTCGTCGAGCACCGTCAGGACCTGGGGCACGGCGTGGTGCCCGAGCTGCTCGAGGTAGTACGCCGCCGAGCGGGCCTCGTCGAGCACCGTCGGGCGCTCGGGTCGAATCTCGTCGGTCTGCCAGATGAGGTCGACGAGGCGGTGCAGCTTCGTCTCCTCGATCTCCTCGGGGAGGTCCTGGGCCAGCACGTCGGCGATCCCGCGCAGCTTGCCGAGCACCGACTGGCGCTGCGCCTCGGTCGGGTGCGCGGTGAACACCGGCTTGAGCTCGAGGCGCGAGAGCGCGGTGGAGAGCTCCTCGGGGTCCGCCTCGGCGACGAGCCGGTCGGCGAGCTGGTGGATCGGGCCCTTGCCGTCCTCGTGGCGCGCCCCGCGCTCGGCCGCGCGGTGGGTCTGCTCGGCGAGGTTGGCCAGGTGGAAGTACGTCGCGAAGGCCCGGGCGAGCACGGTGGCTGTACCGGGGTCCAGGTCGGAGAGCAGGTCGCGGATCCCGGTGTCGCCCTTCTCCGGGACCTCACGGACCAGCCGGCGCACCTGCTCGACGAGCTCGAGCATCTCGTCGCCGTTCTGCCGGGCGAGGGTGCGCCCCAGCAGCGTGGAGAGTCGCCGGATGTCGCTGCGCAGCGCGGAGTGCTCCGACTCGGAGGAGACGCTGCCCTCGGTGGACACGGAGTCGGCGCGGGCGGAACGGCGGCCGGTGCTCATGCTGGCGTCTCCTCGGGCTCTCGGGGGTCATGATCGCCCACGGCACCGGGGACGTGCCCGATTGTGCCCCAGCGGGGTGCCGCTCTACACCTGTGCGCCGCGTGGCGCTCACCCCTGCGCCCGGTCCGCCAGGAA
>NZ_JBVPVA010000660.1:0-3440 GCF_055612215.1 Actinomycetospora sp.
GCCCATGAACTCGTGGCCGAGGATGTCGCCCTCGCGCATCGTCGGGATGAACCCGTTGTACAGGTGCAGGTCCGAGCCGCAGATCGCGGTCGAGCTGATCTTCACGATGGCGTCGCGCCGGTTGAGGATCTTCGGGTCGGGGACGTCCCGGACCTCCACCGACTGCTTGCCCGTCCAACAGTTGGCCCGCATGGGTCTCTCCTTTCCGGGGTGGGTCAGGCGACCGGCCGGGCCGGTCGCTGGGCGAGCTGCTGACGCGTGGACTGGCCCGCCGGGCTGCCCTCCGAGCGGACCACCTCGCCGAGTTCCATGACCTGCTTGAAGCGGCGCAGGTCGTCGCGCAGCTGCTGGTTGGGCTCCTCGCCGAGCAGCGTCGCGACCACGGCGCCGGCCTTCCCGCCGGGCGGGCGGTACCGCAGGTCGACCACGACCTCCGTGCCCCGTCCGCCTGGGGCGTCGCGGAACCGCACCGAGCCCGTGTTGTCCACGTCGGCGCCCCCGACGGACCTCCAGGAGATCACCTCGTCCTCGCGGTCCTCCACGATCTCGGCGTCCCAGCGGACCGTCGACCCGGCCGGACCGGCGGCTTCCCAGTGGGAACGCCCCGATGCGTCGGTGCTCACCGAGCGCAGGTGCGCCATGAACTCCGGGAGCTGCCGGAGGTCGCGCCAGTGGCGGTACACCTCCGAGCGGGACCGGTTGACGGTGATGGCCGCGACGGCCCGGCACTCGCCCGTGCCGTCGCCGCGTCCTCGCGACAGTCCGCGGGCCGTCACGACGTCCGCGACGGTCACCCCCGCGAGTGCCGCGAGGCCCAGCCCGAGCCGCGCCGGCGCGGCTCCCTTCCGGGAGGCGCCCACCGCCAGCGTGGCGATGTCGACCACGTCGCTCGCGACCCGGCTCCACACCCAGCCCGCCGTCCCGCGGCCACTGAGGATGCCCGCGCCCTGCGCCAGCTCCCGGGTCCCGACCAGCGAGGTGACCGTGCGGACAGCCGGGCCGTCTCCCCGGACCCCCGCCAGCCGCGCGACCGCACCCGGGGCGGCGAGCTGCGCCGACCCCAGCGCCAGACTGAACACCCCCAGCCCTCGCGCGAGGTCCGCCGTGACGTCCCGCCCGGCGCTCCCGCCTGATCGCCCTGCACTCATCGCACGTCCTCCGTTCGTCGTACGTCCGGTGGGGCGGGTAACCCGCCCACGACGGTGCCGCGAGCGGCGAACGCGCAATCTCGTCCCCCGAGGTCGAGGTCGCGCCGATGGATACGGTCCAGCGGGTCGAGGTGGACGCAGCACCGGAAGACGAGCCGCCTGCCGACCCCAGCCACGGCGACGAGCGGCGCTCGTCACCGGAGGCGGGCGGCGGCCCGGCGGTTGTGACCGGCGGGGTCGATGTCCGACCGGACGTCCGGAGGGCACCGTCCTGGGCGGTGGCCGGCGAGTGACGGAGGCAGCAGGTGACGATTCATTCGGAGGACACGGCGGTCGCTCCCTGGTGGTCCGACCCCGAGGAGAACGAGGACGCGATGCTGGCCGCCCTGCTGGCGTCGGCCCGCACGATCGCCGGGAGCGAGCGGGTCGCCGACGCCCTGCCCCGGATCGTCGAGGGCGCGGCGGCGGTGGTGCCCGACGTCCGTGACGCGGGGGTGGCGATGCGGACCCGCGGCGGGATGCTGACCTGTTCGGCGCACACCACGGAGAGGGCGGCGGCCGTCGACCGGGCCCAGATCGGGATGTCGGAGGGCCCGTGCATCGACGCGGTCGCCGGTACCGACACCGTCGTCCTCCCCGACGCCGCCACCGAGACGCGCTGGCCCCGGTTCGTCCGGGAAGCGGTCCGCCACGGCGTCCGTGCCAGCCTGTCGGTGCCCTTCACGAACGTCCGTCCCGCGGGCGCGCTGAACCTCCACCTGACACGGCACGCCCTCGACGACCGATCGGCGCGGCTGCGGACCCAGCGCTCCGCGCGGCTGTTCGCCCTGTACGCCTCGCTCGCGCTCGCCGGGACCGATCGGGTGGAGAACCTGGAGCGGGCGATCGTGCGGCGCGACGTGATCGGACAGGCCAAGGGCATCCTCATGCACCGCTACGGCGTCGACGCCGAGGAGGCGTTCACGCGCCTGCGATGCGCCTCCCAGAGCACCAACACCAAGCTGTACGACGTGGCGGCCTGGCTCGCGGTCCGACGCGCTCCCTGACCGCCGATCGTCGACCGACGGCCGTTTCGTCCGACTCCGGAGCATCCGCGCCCTCGGGTCCGGTGCTCCATGGCGGGCGATGCGTTCTCAGCGTTTGACCCGGAGGGGTCCATGCGGTGACGTGTGTGGATGACGGAGACGCAGCGCAATGAATCCGACCCGATCGAACGCGACCGGACCGCGGACGCCGGAAGGGTCCTGAACGATCAGCAGGCCCGGGCCGAGGTCGAGGCGGCCCTGGCTCGCGAGTACCGCTTCCAGGCCGCGCTGAGCCAGACCCTGGTCAGCGACGCCCCGGAACAGGGACTCGCCGAGGTCCTCCACGAGCACCTCAGCCTGGCCGTGGCCGTGGAGGACCCCTTCGGGCGGGTCCTGGCCCGCGCCGGTGCCGACGACGCGGCCTACCCCCGGCTGACCCGCACCCAGCGCGAACGCCTCATCGACGCCGGCCGGCGGACCTCCGGCCCGCTCCGGGTCCGGGACCGGCTGGCCAGCCTGGCCACCTCCCGCGGCACCGTGCTGGGAGTGATCGTCGTGCTCGACCCGGACGCCACCCTGGAACCCTCCGACCGGAAGGACCCCGACGCCGACGCGAACCCCGGCAGCCCCCGCGCCGGGGCGCTGCACGCGATCGGGCTGGCGACAGGCGCGCTCACCCTGCACCTGCTCCACCTCCGCCACCTGGCCCGCACCGAGATCCGGCTACGCCACGACCTCGTGGAGACCGTCCTGCTCGAGCCCGGGCCGGACGACGTCCGGGCCGAGATCGACCGCCGCATCGGGCGCGCGTCGGCCCTGAGCCACGATCTGACCGGCCCCCACCGGGTGCTGGCCCTCCGCCCCCACGACGGACGGTGGCCCGACGGCGAAGCGGTCGGCGACCTGGTCGAACGGGCCGCGCGGACCCTGGACATGCCCTTCCTGGGCACCCTGCGCGGCCAGACCGCCGTGCTGGTCTGCGGCACCCCCGCCGGTTGGCTCGACGCCGACGGATCCGCCACGGCCCCCTGGTCGGACCCCAGCGCCCACGACCACGAACGGGCCGCGCACCCCGCGCGGGCCTGGCAGGCCGTCCACGACGCCTTCACCCAGGTCCTGCACGACACCCCCGCGGTCGGGATCGGCGGGTACGCGGAACGCCCCGAACACCTCCCCCGCTCCTACCGCGAAGCCACGCAGGCCCTCACCGTCCGGATGCGCCAGTCCGACCCCCGCGGGGCCGTCGCGTTCGAGGACCTCGGGCTCT
>NZ_JBVPVA010000998.1:0-4726 GCF_055612215.1 Actinomycetospora sp.
GGTCGCCCGCCACGAGGGCCGCGGGCAGGGAGACGGCCACGCCGAGCGTGCCCGCGCCCGCCCACCAGGGCCCGCGCTCGGCGACGACGAGCCACGCGAGGCCGGCCCCGACCGCGAGGGCCGACCCGGCGAGGGTCAGCAGGACCGCGAGGTCGGCCCTCCCGGCGGCTGACGACGCCCTCCCCGCCGAGGACCCGACGCCGGCGCGGGCCGGGACGCCCGGGTGGGGACGGGTGCGCCGCTGCAGTGCGGCGAGCCCGAGCAGCATCCCGGCGAGCGCGAGCGCCACCAGCGGCGAGGCCGGCAGCGCGAGCGAGAGGGCGGCCGCGACGGTGGCCACCCCGACGAGCAGCGCGGTGACGAGCACCCCCGCCCGCTGCGGCGTCCACCGCGCCACCCGCGCCGAGCCGTCGGCGAGCGCGACGAGCCCGTCGTCCACGGTCTGCGCCGGACGGGGCATCGGCCAGGGGCCGAGGTGCAGCACGTCGCCGTCGCGCACCCCGGCGGCCTCGAGCGTGACCCCGGGCGGAAGCGGGCCCGCCCCGGTGCGGTGCAGGTACCAGGGCCGACCGTCCGCGCCGCGGATCAGCGGGGCGCCCGGCAGGAGCCGGCCGGCCAGCTCCTCGACGACCTCCGCGACGGCGGCGCCCGCGGGCAGCGCGGCGTCCACCGCCCCCTCCGGGCCGCGGACGCGCACCGTGCACCACCCGCCGTCGGGACCCGTCGCCGGCTCGCGGACCCCGGGCGGGAGCTCGAGGGGCCCGGACGGGTCGAGCCCGCGCCGACCGGCGACGGGGAGGGGCTGACGGATGGCCATGAACGACATCCTGATCCACCGACCCCCGCGCAGTGGGCCGATTCGACCGACTCCCGCCCCGGTCCGGCTCGCCGATCCGCCCGCCTCGAGCGGCGGCGGGCCGCCCACGCCGTGGACGTACGCGCTGTTCCCCCTGCTCGGCAGCGCCGGGATGCTCGGGTTCGCGCTGGTCAACCGGAACCCGGTCCTCTTCCTCGCCGCCGGAGTGTTCGTCGTCGGGGCGCTCGGCATGGGCGTGCTCGTGCTCGTGCAGACCCGGGGGCGGTCGAAGGAGCAGGGCACCGACACCCGGCTGCGCTACCTCGCCCACCTGGCGGAGGTCCGGACGGCGGTGCGCGCGGCCGCCGACGACCAGCGCCGGGTGGCCGAGGAGGCGCACCCCGACCCGGGGGTGCTCGCCGGGATTCCCGACCGCGTCGACACGCTCTGGGAGCGCCGCCCGGACGACCCGGACTTCCTCGTGCTGCGCGTCGGGCGGGGCCGGGTGCCCGGGATCGCGGCACCCGCGCTCGCGGAGCCCGACCCGACGGCGCCCCGGGATCCGGGCACCGAGGCGGCCGCCCGGCGGCTGGTGGAACGCCTCGGCCCGGTCCCCGACGTCCCGGTCGCGCTGCCGCTGCGGCGCGGGGTCGCGCTCGTCGGGGACCCCGGGCGGGGCCGGGCCCTCGCGCGCGCGGTGCTCGCCCAGCTCGTGACGCTGCACGCCCCCGACGACGTCCGCGTCGCCGTCTGCTGCCCCGACCCGTCCGCCCGGGCGGCGTGGGACTGGGTGAAGTGGCTCCCGCACGCCCGCCACCCCTCCGGCGGTGGCCCCGACGGCACCGGCCTGCTGGTCGCCGAGGACGCCGGCGGGCTGCTGCACCTGCTCGCCGCCGAGCTCGACCGCCGCCGGCGCGCACGCCGCACGGGGCCCGGCGCGTCGCCGCGGTCCGCCGAGGGGCCGGCACTGGTCGTCGTGGTCGACGGTCCGCTGCCGGTGCCGGACCCGCTCGAGGAGCTCGCCGGCCTCGGCGTCGCCCTGCTCCACGTGCTCGCCGACCCGGCCCGCCGCCCCGCCCACGTCGAGGTCACGGTGCACGTCGGGCGCGCCCGCGCCGCCGTCGAGGTGCGCCGCGGGCGCGACGGCAGCCCGCCCGAGGAGCTCGCCGGGCTCGCGGCCGCCGACCGGCTCGTGCCGGACTCCCTCGGGGTGGCCGAGGCGGAGACGCTCGCGCGCCGCCTCGCGCCCTGCCGGCTGTCCCGCCGCGCCGGCCGGGTGGCGCTGTCCGAGGTGAGCGGCCTGTCCGACCTGCTCGGGGTGGACGACGTCGCGGCGCTGGACCCGGGCCGGACGTGGGCACGGCGCGCCGAGCCCGACCTGCTACGGGTCCCGCTCGGGGTCGACGCGGACGGGGCGCCGGTCGAGCTGGACCTCAAGGAGTCCGCGCTCTCCGGCATGGGCCCGCACGGCCTCGTCGTGGGCGCCACCGGGTCCGGGAAGTCCGAACTGTTGCGGACCCTGGTCACCGGGCTCGCCGCGACCCACCCGCCGGACGACCTCGCGTTCGTCCTCGTCGACTACAAGGGCGGCGCGACGTTCGCCGGGATGGCGGAGCTCCCGCACGTCGCCGGGTCGATCACCGACCTGGAGGACGACCCGGAGACCGTCGAACGGTTCGCCGACGCGCTGCGCAGCGAGCTGCGGCGCCGCGAACAGCTGCTGCGCGACGCGGGCGACCTCACCGGCATCCGCGAGCACCGTCGGCTGCGCCTTGCGCGCGAGCAGCGCGGCGACGCGGCCGGCGAGCCCCCCGGAGCCCGGACCCGGCCGCGGGCGATGCCCCACCTGCTGGTGATCGTCGACGAGTTCTCCGAGCTCCTCACCGCCCAGCCGGACTTCATCGACCTGTTCGTGCAGGTCGGGCGGGTGGGCCGCTCGCTCGGGGTGCACCTGCTGCTCGCGACGCAACGGCTGGAGGAGGGGCGGCTGCGGGGTCTCGACTCGCACCTGTCCTACCGGCTCGCGCTGCGCACGTTCTCGGCCGCGGAGAGCCGCACCGTCATCGGGAACGCCGACGCGTTCGAGCTGCCGCCGGTGCCCGGCTCGGCCTACCTCAAGGTCGACACGACGGTGTACCGGCGGCTGCGGGTCGCGACGGTGTCCGCCCCGTACGTCGAGCCGGTCCGCAACCGGGTCGCGCGGCCCCGGGCGCGGCCGTTCCGCGCCTTCGACGGGCGCGGCGAGCGCGCCGACGAGATGCCCGCGCTCGGCCCCGAGCTCTCCGACCCCGAGCAGCGCTCGACGCTCGACGTCGTCGTCGCGCGGCTGCGCGAGGCCGCGCCGCGGGTGCACCAGGTGTGGCTGGCGCCGCTGCCGCCCGCGCTGCCGCTGACCGCGGTGCTCGCCCACCCGGCGGTCGTGCCCGGACGGGGTCTGCTCGCCCCGCGCCCGGACCGGCTCGCGCTGCCGCTCGGCCTGGTCGACCGGCCCGACCGCCAGGCCCAGGAGCCCCTGGTCGTCGACCTCTCCGGCACCGGGGGGCACCTCGGGATCGTCGGCGCGCCGCGCACCGGGAAGAGCACCGCCCTGCGCACGCTCGTCACCGCCGCGGCGCTGACCCACGCCCCGGACGAGCTCACCGTCTACGCGATCGACCTCGGGGGCGGCTCGTTGTCGGCGCTCGAGGGGTGGCCGCACGTCGGGGGCGTCGCCGGCCGCCACCGGCCCGAGGTGGTGCGGCGGCTGGTCGCGCAGCTCGAGGGGCTGGTCGCGGAACGGGAGCGGGCCGGGTCGTCCGGCACCGTGGCCGCGCTCCCGCCGGGCGCGGGGGTCGGGGCCGCGCTCGCCGTCACGGGGCCCGACGATCCCGCGCGGGACACCGGGTACGGGCGCGACGTGCTGCTCGTGGTCGACGACTGGGGTGCGCTGCGCGGCGAGTTCGAGGATCTCGAGCCGCGGCTGACGGCCCTCGCGGCGCGCGGCCTCGGGCACGGGCTGCACCTCGTGATCGGCGCCGGCCGCTGGTGGGACCTGCGCCCGGCGCTGCGCGACGCGCTCGGCACCCGCGTCGAGCTGCGCCTCGGCGACTCGGCCGACTCGCTGATCGACCGCCGGGCCGCCCGCGCCGTGCCGAGCACGCCGGGCCGGGCGCTGGTCGGCGCCGGGTCCCGCGCCCAGATCGCCCTGCCGGTCGTCACCGACGAGGACGGGCGCACGGAGGACGCGGCGACGACGGCGGCGCGCGCGGCCGCCGCGTGGCGCGGCGCGGCCGCCCCGCCGATCCGGATGCTGCCGGAGCTGGTCCCCGCGGCGTCCCTGGTGGCCGGCGGGGACTCCGGCCGGTCGGTGCCGATCGGGCTGCGCGAGCACGACCTCGCGCCGCTCGAGCTCGACCTGCTCGCCGGGCGCGACCCGCACCTGCTGGTCTTCGGCGAGGCCGGCTCGGGACGGACGGCGACGCTGCGCGCCGTGGTGCGGGCGCTGTGCGCGGCCTACCCCCCGGACGAGCTGCGCGTCCTCGTCGTCGACTACCGGCGCACGCTGCTCGACGCGGTCCCCGAGGAGCACGCGTCGGTGTACCTGGGCTCGGCCCCGGCCGCCGAGCGCACCCTGCCCCTCGCCGCCGAGAAGATGGCCGCGCGGCTGCCCGGACCCGAGGTCACCCCGGCGCAGCTGCGCGCCCGGAGCTGGTGGGACGGCCCGCACATGCTCGTGGTGGTCGACGACCACGACCTCGTCGCCACCCCGGGCGGCGACCCGCTGAGCCCGCTGCTCGACCTGCTCGCCCAGGGACGCGACATCGGACTGCACGTCGTGCTCGCCCGGTCGGCCGCGGGCGCGGCGGGAGGACTGATGCAGCCGGTGCTGCGCCGGCTGCGGGAGCTGGGCGGCCCGGGCCTGTTGCTCTCCGGGCCGCGCGACGAGGGCGC
>NZ_JBVPVA010001017.1:0-4577 GCF_055612215.1 Actinomycetospora sp.
CCACCCGCCGTCGAGAGGATCTCCCACCGTGTCGAGAAGCTCCGGGCCCTCGCCCGCCGCCGTCGCGGACCCGGCCCGCCGCGAGCCCGCGTCCGTCACCTGCCGCTGGTGCGCGAGCACCACGGGC
The DNA here is from genome assembly GCF_055612215.1 of Actinomycetospora sp. NCBI lineage: Bacteria > Bacillati > Actinomycetota > Actinomycetes > Pseudonocardiales > Pseudonocardiaceae > Actinomycetospora > Actinomycetospora sp. The sequence goes on from NZ_JBVPVA010001017.1 coordinate 128, forward strand.
ACCGTCGTGCTCGACCTGGGCGACCAGCCCGCGGCCGACCACTTCCCGGCCGCGGACGACCCGGGCCCGGACGCGGTGCATCCGCTGCGGATGTGGCTCTGCGCGCAGTGCGGCCTCGCGAACCTGGCCGAGGACCCGACGACGCCGGAGGAGCCGCGCGGCGCCGAGCCGCAGGCCATGGTCGACCAGGCCCGCGACGCCGTCGCGCGCGTGCAGGCCGCGGGCCTGCTCACCGGGGCGGACGGCGCCCCGCGGCGCACGGTCACCGAGTTCGGCAGCCCGCACGGCGGGTCGTGGCTGGACCTGCTCGACGCCGTCGGGCTGACGCCGGCGGCGGACGGCGAGCCCGCGGACCTCGTCATCGACTGCTTCGGCCTCATGCACGCCGCGGACCAGGCCGGCGGACTCGCGGAGCGGGCCGACGCGACCGCGCCCGGCGGGACGCTGCTGCTGCAGTTCCACAGCCTCGCCGCGATCGTCGCCGACGGCGGATGGAACGCGCTGCGCCACGGCCACTTCGCCTACTACTCGACGCCGGTGCTGGTCCGGATGCTCGCCGCGATCGGGTTCGAGGCGACCCACGCCTTCTGGTTCGACCTCTACGGCGGCACCGTCCTGCTCGCGGCGCGCCGGTCCGGCGTCGACGGCCCGACGGACCTGCCGTCGGTCGAGGGCCTCGTCGAGCGCGAGCTCGCCCTCGGCGTGCTGGACCCCGCCGTCGTCGGGGGTCTGGAGTCCGCCACCGCGGCGAGTGCCGACGCCCTGCGCGCGCACCTCGCCGAGGGCGCGGATGCCGGCCGCTCGGTCATCGGCTACGCGGCCGCCTCCCGGGCGGTGCCGCTGCTCAACCGGGCCCGCATCGGCCCGGACCTGCTGCCCGCCGTCGCGGACGGCTCACCGGGCAAGCAGGGCCGCCGGTTCCCCGGGGTCGCGGTGCCGATCGTGGCCCCCGAGGAGGTCGTCCGCCGCCGTCCCGACGAGGTGGTCCTCTTCGTCACCGACCTGCTCGGTGAGATGCGTACCCGCATGCCGGAGGTGGAGGCGGCGGGCGGTCGCTGGGTCGTCGTCGACCCCGCCCTGCGGGTGGCCGAGCCCGGGAGCTGAAGCCACCGTGAGGTGAGGGACACCTCACTGCGGGAGCACCGCGCCGCGCGGCGCGGCGTCCTCCCGTGGACGGGAGCGGCGGGCGCCGGTCGACGGCGGGTGTCCGGAGCGTCGGGGCGCGGTCCTAGACTCGCCCCGACGACAGGCCGTCCGCCGCGCCCGGACGGACGAGAGGCACGACGGGGATCCGACGCCGAGCGGAGGACGATCTCCGGACGTGCCCGAGCGATCGATGGGATGCGGAGCATGACGGCAGTCGAGGCCCCCCGAGCGCCGGGCGCCGGTGCCGGCTCCGACGGACGGGGAGGCGCGGCAGGTCCCCCGACCGGGACGCGCCGGCGGTCCCCGCACCTGCGGGTGGCGGTGCTCGTGGTCGTGCTCACCACGCTCGTGGCGGGTCTGGGGACCTTCGCGGCCTTCCTGGCCACGGTCGGGCACTACCAGAGCACCGCCGAGATCGTGTTCACGAACACGATGGAGAACGACGACAACATCGCCAAGGGCTCCCGCTACGTGCAGGACCGCATCGCGAGCTGGGAGGGCGTCACCGGGAGCGAGGCCGTCTCGGCCCGCGCCGCGCAGATCGCCGCGAGCCGGGGCACGCCGTACGACCCGGCCACGGTGGCGATCACCGGGAAGCACCTGTCGGGCACCGAGGTCCTCCAGGTCACCGCGACCTCGGGCGACGCCGGGACGGTCACGAGGGCCGCGTCGGCCGCCGCCCAGGCCACGGTCGACGTGGTGGTCGACAGCGAGCGCTACCCCGGGACCCCGCAGTCGAAGATCGCCGGGACGGTCGTCAGCCCGGGCGGGCCGGTCGTCGACCACGGCGTGCAGGAGGCCCGCTGGTGGGGCGTCCTCGGCGGGGTCGCGGGCTTCATCGTGTCCCTGCTGGCCTGCTCGCTGCTGCGCCCCGGGCGCTGGGCGCGCGACCTCGCGCCGCACACCGTCCGCTCCCGTCGCCGGATGGTCGAGCTCAACTCGACGGTGATGGGCGACGAGCTCCGTGGGCTCATCAGCGGGCTCCGCCGCCCCGAGGGCAAGGCCACCGTCGCGGTCGCCGCGATCGCGATCGCCGGGTACGGCGTCACGGGGTCGGTGGTCTTCCCGCTCTTCGCGGTCCTGGCCGCGGCGGTGTGGACGTGGCGCACGGCCGATCCGCGCTGGTCCGCGGTCGCCCTGCTCTTCACCGGGTGCGGCGTCTTCCCGGACAAGGTCGACGTCGTCAAGCTCGGGCCGGTCACGCCGACGGTGCTCGAGGTCGCCCTCGTGCTCGCCCTGGTGCTCACCCTGCGCGGTCGCCGCGTCGGGCAGGCGCCGCGCTCGGCCTTCGCCGGGCCGATCGCGGCGATCCTGGTGGCCGCCACCATCGGCGCGGTGACCGCCCTCGCGCTCGGCGGCCAGTTCGTCCTGATGATCGACAACTACCGGGCGCTGCTCGTGGTCTCGGCGTTCGTCCCGGTCTACTACGCCTTCGCCCGGCGTCCGCACCAGTTGATCGCGGTCCTGCTCTACCTCGCGGGCGTCTGCAGCGCGGTCGTGCTCGTCGCCGCGGCCGCGGGGTGGAGCCGCCTGCTCGTCGACGAGCGCGACTCGATCATCACCGGGTCCTCGACCTCCGACGTCGCGCGGCTCTCCGGCCCGACGCTCAACCTCTGGGCCCCCCTGCTGGTCCTGCTGCTCTCGGCGCTGATGCCGCGCAAGCCGCGCTGGGTGTGGCTCGGGCTCCTGCTCATCGGCATCGCGCACGAGGCCGCCAGCTTCAACCGTTCCACCTGGGCGCCGCTGGTCCTGCTCATCGTCGCGGTGGCCGCGGTCACCCACGGCCCGAAGGGGCTCGTCCGGAGGGCCGCGGTCCTCGTCGTGGTCGGCGCCATCGGCTTCAGCCTGGCCCTGACGGGGCTGGCCGGCGGCCAGGCCAAGCAGATCGCCCTGCGCGCGTCCAGCGTCGTCACCGGCCAGGCCTACGGCGAGGACAGCCTGCCCGACCGGCTCCGCGAGAACGCCGCGGCCTACGGGACCCTCGAGAAGCAGCCGTGGTTCGGCGTCGGCGTCGGCCAGTACTACGGCGGTGAGCTCATCAGCTACGACGACGACCACAGCCGCACCGTCGTCGACCCGCGCCCCTACATCCACAACCAGTACCTCCGGATCTGGCTGTACATGGGCGTGTTCGGGTTGCTCGCCTACGCCTTCGCCGGGGTGCGCATCCTGTCGGTCGTCCTCACCTCCTGGCGACGACGAACGCCGGGGGCGCCGATGGTCGTGGTGATCGGCATGGGCCTGGCCTGCCTCGCGGCCCAGGCCAGCCTCCAGACGATGCTGGTGGACCGGCCGTCGATCATCATCATCGTCACGCTGATGGCGGCGGCGTCGGCCTTCGCGACGTGGACGCCGTGGCCGGTGCTCACCGCGCCCGCCCCCCGCCGACCCGGCGCGGGGGCGAGTGGTCCGTGGCCGGACCGGCGACCCCGATCCGGCCCACTGCCGAGCCCGCCGAGACGGCCCGCGGTCCGCGCGGGCACCATGGAGGAGTGAGCTCACCGATGACCGTGTCGTCCGCACTGCGCAAGGCGTGGTGGGTGCTCGTGCTCGGTGCCGTGCTCGGTGCCGTCGTCGGGCTCGTCGTCGACCTCCGCCTCACGGGGGCCGACTACACGTCGAGCTCGCAGGTGTTGATCTCCGGGGGTGGCTCCGCGGAGTCCTCGGACGCCGCCTACAACACCAACCAGTACGTCAACCAGCGGATGTCGACCTACGCGCAGCTGCCGTCGAGCGACCAGGTGGTCGTGCCGGCCAGCAAGCAGCTGGGCATCGACAGCGCCGACCTCACGCAGCGGGTCACGGCCGGCGTCCAGGGCGACACCACCGTGCTGACGATCAGCGTGCGCGGCGCGAGCCCGGACGACGCGGTGCGGGCCGGGCGGGCGGTCACCCAGGGCTTCACGCAGGCCATCGGCGCCCTCGAGACGCCCCCCGGCCAGCCGCCCCGGGTCACGACGCAGGTGATCTCCGAACCCTCGACCCCCGCCGTCCGGTCGACGCCTCCGGCGGTGCTCTTCGTGGTCGTGGGTGCGATCGCGGGCTTCCTGCTGGTGCTCATCGGTGTGTCGTTGTTCTACTCGCGGACGCTCCGCCGGCTCGGCGGTCGGATCGGCTCCTGGATCGGCAGCGACCCGTCCGGCGCGCCGCGGCAGTTCGCGCCGCCGACGGGCGCCAACCCGATGGTGGCCCCGCCGCCCGGCTACTTCCCGCCGCAGGGTCGGCCGCTGCCGCCGCCCCCGCGCCCGATGGGGCCCCCGCACCCCCAGCCCGCCATCGATCCCACCCCGACCACTCCGGTGGC
>NZ_JBVPVA010001021.1:0-1331 GCF_055612215.1 Actinomycetospora sp.
CGGGTCCAGGGCACTCACGCTCCTCACAGTGCCATGCCGCCCGGCGTGATTCCACCGGCTGTGGCGCGTTCGTGCCGCAGGCACAATCGAGGCATGCCCTCCGTGCCCCCCGGCGGCGAACCCGCCCCGGCCGACGGCGCGCTGCCCGCCGCCGCGCTCGACGGGCTCGGCACGCGCCCGTTCGGCGTCTACGTCCACGTCCCGTTCTGCGCGACCCGCTGCGGCTACTGCGACTTCAACACCTACACGGCCTCCGACCTGGGGCTCTCGCCGTCGAGCGCCGACGACCCCGCCTCGCCCGCCTCCTGGCTCGAGGGCCTGCGTCGGGAGCTGGACCTCGCGGCCCGCGTCCTCGGCACGCCCCCGCAGGCCGACACGGTGTTCGTCGGGGGCGGGACGCCGTCGCTGCTCGGGGCCGACGGCCTCGTCGCCGTGCTGGACGCGGTGCGGTCGTCGTTCGGGCTGGCGCCCGGCGCGGAGGTCACCACCGAGGCCAACCCGGAGTCGACGACGCCGGGCCTGCTCGCCGCGATCGCCGACGCCGGCTACACCCGCCTCTCGCTCGGCATGCAGTCCGACGTCGACCACGTGCTCGCCGTCCTCGACCGCCGCCACACGCCCGGGGCGGCCGTGGCGGTGGCGTCGGCGGCCCGGGCGGCCGGGCTGGGGCACGTCAACCTGGACCTGATCTACGGGACCCCGACGGAGACCCACGACGACCTGCGGCGTTCGCTCGACGCGGTGCTCGCCTCCGGCGCGGACCACGTCTCGGCCTACTCGCTGATCGTCGAGGAGGGCACGGCACTCGCGCGGCGGGTGGCGCGCGGCGAGCTCCCGATGCCCGACGACGACGTCCTCGCCGACCGCTACGAGATCGTCGACGACGTCCTCGGCGCGGCGGGGTTCGACTGGTACGAGGTGTCGAACTGGGCTACCTCGGCGGCGGCCCGCTGCCGGCACAACCTCGGCTACTGGTGCGGCGGGGACTGGTGGGGCGCCGGGCCGGGCGCGCACTCGCACGTCGGCGGCGTCCGCTGGTGGAACGTCCGCCACCCGGCGCGGTACTCCAAGCTGCTGGCGGCGGGGGAGTCGCCGGCCGAGGCGCGGGAGCTGCTCGGGCCGGGGGAGCGCCACGTCGAGCAGGTGCTGCTGGAGCTGCGGACCTCGGCCGGGCTCGCGGTGTCCGTGCTCGACGACGACGGGCGCGCGGCCGGGGAGCGGGCGGCGGCGGACGGCCTGCTGTCCGGACCGGCCTGGCGGGACGGGCGCGCGGTGCTGACCCGGCGCGGGCGGTTGCTCGCCGACGGGGTCGCGATCTCGCTGACGGGGGC
>NZ_JBVPVA010001028.1:0-10081 GCF_055612215.1 Actinomycetospora sp.
CTCGGCGAGCGCTGCCTGCTGGGCGCGAACGCCGGGATCGGCATCTCCCTCGGCGACGACTGCGTGGTCGAGGCCGGGCTCTACGTCACCGCCGGGACGCGGGTCACGCTCGTCGAGGACGGGGACGCCGACGGGGGCCGGACCGTGAAGGCCGTGGACCTCTCCGGGCGCTCCGGCCTGCTCTTCCGCCGGAACTCCACCACCGGCGCCGTCGAGGCCCTGCCCCGCACCGAGGGTGCGACGGTCGAGCTCAACGAGGCGCTGCACGCCAACTAGCCGCTGCCCGCCGGCCAGGCGCGGAGCGCCCCTACTCCCGCCACGCCAGCGCGAGCATCAGCCGGGCGCGCACGGCCGGGTCGTCGAGGGAGTCACCGAACAGCTCGTGCAGCCGCCCCATCCGGTACCGGACGGTCTGCGGGTGGACGTGGAGCTCCTCGGCCATCGCCCGGCGGTCGCCCATGTGGCGCAGCCAGGAGCGCAGCGTCTCGCGCAACCGGGCGCGCGACGAGGGCGGGGACTCCTCGAGCGGGGCGAGGACCTGGTCACCGAGGGCGTCCAGCAGCCGGTGGTCGCGGTGGACGATGATCGCGTCGAGGTGGTCGGCGACGAAGACCGGGTCGTCGCAGAGCAGGTGCTCCTTGGTCAGGCGCGCCGCGATCTCGGCGAAGTACAGACTGCGGCCCAGCTGCTCGGGCGCCACGGCGGTGCCGACCGTGGCGTGGGCGCCCCGCAGCAGGCCGGTGAGCGCGGCCCGCTCCGCCGGCCGCGGCCGGCGGGGGACGACGGCCCCGACCAGCGGCGGCCGGCGGATCGGCAGCGAGCGCGCGTCGAGTCGTGAGAGGGCCCGCCGTCCGGACGCGTCGTCGGGCTCGACCAGGACCACCGACACCTGCTCCGGGACCGGCCAGTCGGCCCGGCGGGCGGCCGCGCGCACGGCCGCCGGGTCGGTCGACTCGGAGAGCATGAGGTCGACGAGCTCCTCGCGGTGCCGCTCCCGCAGCGCGCCCGCCTCCTCCTGTTCGAGGACGAAGCCGTGCGCCGAGGCCGACGAGAGCTGGTCGACGAAGAAGAACACCGTCTCCGCGAGGGCCGCCAGCGCGCCGGGGGCGAGCCCGACCTCGAGCGCCGCCGCCGCCACGTGGCGCCAGAAGACCCGGACCCCGATCTGGTAGACCGCGAGCAGATCGGGCAGGTCTCGGCCCTCGCGCCACTGGGAGCGCCCGAGGGACTCGAAGAACTCGCGCTCGCCCGCACCGTTGATCGCGCCGTCGTTCGTCAGCGAGACGAGGCGCCCGAGGACCCCGAGGACGCCGGCCGAGACCTCCTCCTCGTGCGCGGCGAGGAACTCCGCGTAGTCCGGGACGCGCTCCGCGAGCGCCTCGCGGACCTCGACCATGAGGTCGGGGACCCGGCGTCCGACGGCCGCGGCCAGGGCGTCGAGTGACGGTGACGGGATCTCGGTCACGGGCCCACCTCTGCCTTCGCACGGACCGCGGGTGTCTGGGCGGTCCTGCCGCCCTCGACGCTAGTCCGGCGCGTTCTGTGCCGCGATGACAAATTCGGGTGTTCGAACTGATCGTCCGGGTCAAGACTTGTCGCGTCCACCACAAGCAGCATCAGGAGCCATGGAGCGGGGCGGGGCGGCGGTCGCCGACGGGCGGCTGCGGGACGCGGAGCGGGCGGAGAACTTCCCCGTCGCGCTGCGCATCCTCCCGCCCCGCCACCGTGCGGTGCTGCGCAGCGTCTACGACGTCGTCCGGACCGTGGACGACGTCGGCGACGAGGGGCATCTCGACCCCGCCGAACGCCTCGCGGCCCTGGCCGACCTCGACGACGACCTCGACCGCGTGTTCGCCGGGGCGGCACCGCGCACGCGGGTCGTCGCCGGCCTGGCCCCGTACGTCGGCCTGCTCCCCGCAGCGCCCTTCCACGACCTCGTCGCCGCGAACCGCGTCGACCAGACCGTCACCGACTACGCCACCCGCGACGCACTGATCGGCTACTGCCGGCTGTCCGCCGTGCCGATCGGGCGGCTCGTCCTGGCCGCCTTCGAGGTGGAGCCGACCGCGGCGGTGCTCACCGAGTCCGATCACCTCTGCACCGCTCTGCAGGTGATCGAGCACCTCCAGGACGTCGCCGAGGACCGCGCGCGCGGTCGCGTCTACCTGCCGGCGGACGCCCGCGAGGCGGCCGGGGTCGGCGAGGACGACCTCGACGCGCCGGCCGCCGGCCCGGCGCTGCGCCGCCTCGTCCTGGACGAGTGCGCGGCCGCCCGGGGGCTGCTCGCGTCGGGCCTGCCGTTGCTCGGCCGGCTGCACGGGTGGGCCCGCCTGGCCGTCACCGGCTACGCCGCCGGGGGCGCCGCGGCCGCGGACGCCGTGGAGCGCACCGGGGGCGACGTCCTCGGCCGGACCGCCCGCACCCGCCGCCGCGACGTCGCGCGCCACGCGGCCCGGCTCGGGCTGCGCCGGTGGACCCCCGCCGCCACCTCCGACCCGACCGCCGACACCACCCGACCAGGAGGTCCCCGCCCGTGACGACCGTCGTGACCGACTCCCGCACGGCGCGCGCCTACGCGACCTGCGAGGCGATCACCCGTACCCAGGCGCGGAACTTCCACTACGGCATCAGGCTCCTGCCCCCGGACCGCCGCGCCGCCCTCTGCGCGGTGTACGCCCTCGCACGCCGCATCGACGACATCGGCGACGAGCGCGGCGAGACCGCGGCGAAGCAGACCGCGCTCGCCGAGTTGCGCGGGCGGATCGCGGCGCTGCCCGACGCCGACACGGGTGAGGACCCGGTGCTGATCGCCGTCGCCGACGCGTCGCGCCGGTTCCCGATCCCGCTCGGGGCGTTCGCCGAGCTCGTGGACGGCGTCGACGCCGACGTCGCCGCCGACGACGCCCACCTCCGGACCGGGTCCCCGTCCGCGCCGTACCGGACCTTCGACGACCTGCTCTGGTACTGCCGCTGCGTGGCCGGGTCGGTCGGGCGCCTCTGCCTCGGGGTGTTCGGCACGCGGCCCGGGGCGGACCCGGAGGGCCGGGCCCCCGGCCTCGCCGACGCGCTCGGGCTCGCCCTGCAGCAGACGAACATCCTGCGTGACGTCCGCGAGGACCTCGCGGGCGGCCGCGTCTACCTGCCCGCCGACGAGCTCGCCGCGGCCGGGGTCACGCTGCGGCTGCGCCCCGACGGCGCCCTCGACGACCCCGACGGCGCCCTCGCCGACCTCCTGCACGACGCGGCCGTGCGCGCCCGGGGCTGGTACGACGAGGGCCTGCAGCTCGTCGAGCTGCTCGACCGTCGCAGCGCGGCCTGCACGACGGCGATGGCGGGCATCTACCGCCGCCTGCTCGACGACATCACCGCGGACCCCCGGGCCGTCTACGACCGGCGGCTGTCGTTGTCGGCGTCGCGGAAGGCGCTGGTCGCGGTCCGCGCACTGACCGGGCGGCGATGAGCAGGGTCGCCGTCCTCGGGGGCGGGCTCGCCGGGCTGTCCGCCGCGCTGCGCGCCGCGGACGCCGGGCACACGGTCACGCTGCTCGAGCGGCGGCCCCGGCTCGGGGGACTGGCCGGCTCCTTCCGGCGGGGGCCCGCCCACGTCGACACGGGTCAGCACGTCTTCCTGCGCTGCTGCGAGGCCTACCGCGGGCTGCTCGACCGGCTCGGCGTCACCGGCTCGACCACGCTCCAGGAGCGCCTCGACATCACGGTCCTGCGCCCGGGCGCCACGCCCGCGCGCCTGCGACGCGACCGCCCGCCCGCCGTCGTGACCCGCCTCCCGGGCCTGCGTCGCGTGCCCGCGCCGCACCTCGCCCGGGCGATGCTGCGCTACGACGCGCTGCCGTGGCGCGCGCGGCTGGCGCTCCCCCGCGCCGCCGCGGCCCTGCGCCGGCTCGACCCGGCCGACCCCGCCGTCGACGCCCGGTCCTTCGGCGACTGGCTGCGCCACCACGGGCAGGGACCCGCCGCGGTGCGCGCCCTGTGGGACCTCGTCGGCACGCCCACCCTCAACGCCGGCGCCGACTCGGCGTCGCTCGCGCTCGCCGCGACCGTGTTCGGCATCGGGCTGCTCGGCGAGGCCGACGCCGCGGACATCGGGTGGTCGACGGTGCCCCTCGGCGACCTGCACGACGTCGCCGCCCGGCGCGCGCTCGACGCCGCCGGGGTGCGGGTGGCGCTGTCCACCCGGGTCCGGGAGGTGGCCCGGCTCGACGGGGCCTGGCGGGTCGCCGTCACCGGGCGCGACGGCGCGCACGAGGCGCTCGACGTCGACGCGGTCGTGTGCGCCCTGCCCCCGGACGGCGCCGCGGCCGTGCTGCCCGAGCCGGTCGGGGCGGAGCTCGCGGTCGCGGCCGCGGGCCTCGGCGCGAGCCCGATCGTGGACGTCCACCTGGTCCTCGACCGCCCGGTGCTGCCGGTCCCGTTCGCCGCCGGACTGGACACCGAGGTGCAGTGGGTCTTCGACCGGTCGGCCGCCCACGGCGCCCTGCCGCCGGGCGCGCAGTACCTCGTCGTGTCGCTGTCGGCCGCCGACGCCTACCTCCCCCTCGGGGCCGAGGCGCTCGTCGCGCGGTTCACGACCGAGCTGGGCCGGCTGCTGCCCGCGATGGCGGGGGCCCGGCTCCTCGACGGCTTCGTCACCCGGGAACCCCGGGCGACCTTCCGGCCGACCCCGGGCAGCGCCGCCCACCGGCCGGCCGCGGAGACCACGCTGCCGGCGCTCGCCCTGGCCGGCGCGTGGACCGACACCGGATGGCCCGCGACGATGGAGGGTGCCGTGCGCAGTGGGGAGACCGCGGCCGGGGTCGTGACCAGGACCGTCGACCGGGCGCGGGTCGCCGCATGACCGCCCTGGGTGCTGCCGGGGGCACCGGGACGACGGCCGACCCGACGACGGTCGACGTGGCCGCGGTGCTGCGCCGGTGCCGCGACCTGGTGGATCCCGCCCTGCGCGCCGCCGTGGCGCGCCTGGACCCGACCAGCGCCGCGCAGACCGCCTACCACCTGGGCTGGACGGACCGGGACGGCCGCGCCACCCACGGCGGCGGCAAGGCGCTGCGGCCGGCGCTGGCGCTGCTCGCCGCCCGGGCGTGCGGCGCCGAGCCCGCCGTCGCCGTGCCGGGCGGGGTGGCGGTGGAGCTCGTGCACAACTTCTCGCTCGTGCACGACGACCTCATCGACGGCGACACCGAACGTCGTCACCGACCGACGGTGTGGGCGGTCTGGGGCGCCGCCTCCGCGGTCCTCTCCGGCGACGCGATGCTCACGCTCGCCCAGGAGGTGCTCCTGGACGTGCCCGCGCCCGCGGCCGCGCTCCTGCTGGCCCGGACGGTGCGCGAGCTCGTCGGGGGGCAGGTCGCCGACGTGGCCTTCGCCGACCGCGACGACGTCGGTGTCGAGGAGTGCCTGGCGATGGCGCACGGCAAGACCGGCACGCTCCTGGGCGCGAGCGCCGAGGTCGGCGCGGTCCTCGCGGGCGCGCCGGCCGGGGCCCGCGCCGCGCTGCGCACCTTCGGCGCCGAGCTCGGCCTCGCCTTCCAGCTGGTCGACGACCTGCTCGGCATCTGGGGTGACCCCGCCGTCACCGGCAAGCCCGTCCTCGCCGACCTGCGTGAGCGCAAGAAGTCGCTCCCGGTGACCTGGGCCGTCGTGCACGGGGGTGACGCCGGCCGGGAGCTGGCGGACTGGCTCGCCCGACCGGAGGACCCCGACGACGAGCTGACCCTGCGCCGTGGCGCCGCCCTGGTCGAGGCGGGCGGTGGACGGGCCTGGGCCCGCGCCGAGGCCCGCCGCCGGCTCGTCGCCGCGGAGACCGCCCTGGCGACCCTCGCCGACCAGCTGCCCGCCACCGACCCCGCGACGACGCGGGCCCGGGCCGAGCTCGTCGCGCTCGGCCGCCACCTCGCCGACCGGGAGGCCTGAGAGATGACGCTGTCGGTGACCGCCGACACGACCACCACCACCGACGTCCGCACCGCCGAGGTGGCGCTCGCTGCCGGCGTCGACCACCTGCGTGCCCGCCAGGACGCGGCCGGCTGGTGGAAGGGCGACCTCGACACCAACGTGACGATGGACGCCGAGGACCTCCTCCTGCGCCACGTCCTGGGGATCAGCGACCCGGAGCGCACCGCGGGCGCCGCCCGCTGGATCCGCTCGCAGCAGCGCTCGGACGGCACCTGGGCGACCTTCGCCGGCGGCCCCGGCGACCTGTCCACCACCGTCGAGGCGTGGGTCGCTCTGCGGCTCGCCGGCGACGACCCCGCCGCGCCGCACATGGCCCGCGCCGCGGCGTCCGTCCGGGAGCAGGGCGGGGTGGAGCGCGCTCGAGTGTTCACCCGCATCTGGCTCGCGCTCGTCGGGCTCTGGTCCTGGGACGACCTGCCCGCGATGCCGCCCGAGCTGATCCACCTGCCGCGCTGGTTCCCGCTCAACGTGTCCGACTGGGCGTGCTGGGCGCGCCAGACCGTCGTGCCGCTCACCGTGGTCGCGACGCTGCGCCCGGTCCACCCGGTCGACTTCGACGTCGAGGAGCTGCACGTCCGCGGCCCGGCGCCGCGCCGGGGCCCGGTCTGGACGTGGGCGGGGTTCTTCGCGCGCCTCGACGTCGGACTGCACGCCTGGGCCCGCGCGGCACGTCGGGGGCCGCTGGCCCTCGTCCGCCGCGGCGCGATGCGCAAGGCCGGCGAGTGGATCCTCGCCCGCCAGGAGGCCGACGGCGGGTGGGGCGGCATCCAGCCCCCGTGGGTGTACTCGGTGATGGCGCTCGTGCTGCTCGGCTACCCCCGCGACCACCCCTCGGTCGCCGCCGCGATCGCCGGCCTCGACGGGTTCACGCTGACCACCGACTCGCCCGACGGCCCGGTGATCCGCCTCGAGGCCTGCCAGTCCCCGGTCTGGGACACCTGCCTCGCGGTCAACGCGCTGCACGACGCCGGCGTCCCGGCCGACGACCCGGCCGTCGTCGCGGGCACCCGCTGGCTGCTGGACGAGCAGGTCACCGCCGACGGCGACTGGCAGGTGCGGCGCCCGGACCTGCCCTCCGGCGGGTGGGCCTTCGAGTTCGCCAACGACGTCTACCCCGACACCGACGACACCGCCGAGGTCGTGCTGGCCCTGCGGCGCTCGGAGCACGACGGCCTGTCCGGGTCCGAGCGGGCGCGACTGCGCACGGCGGTCGACCGCGGGCTGGACTGGGCGGCCGGCATGGTCTCCGCGGACGGCGGGTGGGGCGCGTTCGACGCCGACAACACCCGCACGCTGGTCACCAAGCTGCCGTTCTGCGACTTCGGGGAGGTCATCGACCCGCCGTCCGCCGACGTCACCGCCCACGTCGTGGAGGCCCTGGCCGCCGAGGGACGGGCCGGGTCGGAGGTCTGTCGCGGGGGGCTCGCCTGGCTGCTGGACCACCAGGAGGCCGACGGCTCGTGGTTCGGGCGGTGGGGCGCGAACCACCTCTACGGCACCGGGGGCGTCGTGCCCGCCCTCGTCGCCGCGGGGGTGGACCCGGCGTCGGCGCCGATCCGCCGGGCGGTGCGCTGGCTGCACGAGCACCAGAACGACGACGGCGGGTGGGGCGAGGACCTGCGCTCCTACGTCGACCCGGCGTGGATCGGGCGCGGGGCCTCCACCCCGTCGCAGACCGCGTGGGCGCTGCTGGCACTGATCGCCGCCGGCGACCGCGGGCCGGTCGCGCAGCGCGGGATCCGGTGGCTGGTGGACACGCAGCGCGCCGACGGCGGCTGGGACGAGGAGCAGTTCACCGGCACCGGCTTCCCCGGCGACTTCTACATCGCCTACCACCTCTACCGCGTCGTCTTCCCGATCTCCGCGCTGGGCCGGTGGGTGCACGGGTGGGACCTGGGGGACGCGCGGTGACGGGGCCCGTCGTCGCCACCCCGCTGGCGATCGAGCGGCGCGCCCTCGCCGGACGGGGCGACGTCCGGGTCCCGACGGCGCAGGTCGTCACCACCGGCGCGGGGCCCCGGCGCTCGACGGCCTCGGCCGCCGGGCTGGGGTCCCGGCCGCGGCTGGTGGCCGGGGTCGCCGGGGCCCTGGCCCGCGGGATCGCGCCCGGCGACCTGGTGGTGGCCGACGAGGTGCGCGGTCCCGAGGGCCGGTCGGTGCGGTCGGCCGCTGCGCCGCTGCTGGCCGCGGCGCTGCGGGCGGCGGGGCTGACAGTGCACGTCGGGCCCCTGGTCTCCGTCGACCACGTGGTGACCGGGTCCGAGCGGGCGGCCCTGGCCCGGGGTGTGTCGCGCCGGGTGAACGGCGCCGTCCTCACGTCTGACGGCAGCAATGCGCCATTGCTGCCACCCGAGGCGGCGCCGGCGTCGGGAGTGAACGGCGCCGTCCTCACGTCCGACGCCAGCAATGCGCCGTTGCTGCCACCCGGCCGACCCCCGCTCGCGGTCGACATGGAGTCCGCCTGGCTGGCCCCGGCCGACCCCGCGACCCCGTTCGCCGTCGTGCGCGCGGTCGTGGACACCCCGGACCACCCGCTCCTGCACCCGGGCACCATCGGCCGCGGGATCGCCGCCCTGCGGGCCCTGCGCCGCGCGGCGCCCGTGATCGCCGCGTGGGCCGCCGCCCTCGGCGGGCGCGAGGTGCTGCTCGCCGAGCCGCGCTCGTTCTGCGCGGGCGTGGACCGGGCCATCGCGACGGTCGAGGCGGCCCTGGAGCGCCACGGCGCCCCGGTGTACGTCCGCCGCCAGATCGTGCACAACCGCCACGTCGTCGACGACCTCGAGCGTCGCGGCGCGGTGTTCGTGCGGGAGGCCGACGAGGTGCCGCCCGGCGCGGTGCTCGTGCTCGCCGCCCACGGCGTCGCCCCCGCGGTCCGCCGCGCCGCCGCCCAGCGCCGGCTGGCCGTCGTCGACGCGACGTGCCCGCTGGTGACCAAGGTGCACGCCGGGGTGCGCCGGGCCGGCGGGCGGGGCGACACGGTGTTCCTCATCGGCCACGCCGAGCACGAGGAGGTCGAGGGCACCGTCGGGGAGGCCGCCGAGGTGCCCGGCGACGTCGTCGTCGTGGGCAGCGAGGCCGAGGCCGAGACGGTCACCGCGCCCGACCCGGCGCGGGTCGCCTCCGCGGTGCAGACCACGCTCGCGCTCGACGAGGCCGAGCGGATCGCCGCGGTGCTGCGACGACGGTTCCCGGCGCTCGTCGAGCCCCGCTCGGCGGACATCTGCTACGCCACCACCAACCGCCAGGCCGCGGTGCGGGCGGTGGCCGCCGAGGCCGACCGGCTCGTCGTCGTCGGCTCGGCGAACTCCTCGAACTCGGTGCGCCTGGCGGAGGTCGGGGAACGCGCCGGGGTCGCCGCCCGGCGCGTCGACGACGCGGGCGAGCTGGACCTGACCTGGCTCGCCGGCGCCCGGCGCGTCGCCGTCACCGCGGGCGCCTCGGCGCCCGACCACCTCGTCGACGGCGTCGTCGACGTCCTGCGCGGGCTCGGGCCCGTGACCGTCACCCCCCGGCCGACCACGACCGAGGCCGTGCACTTCACCCTCCCCAAGGAAGTGAGCTGACGATGGGTTTCCCCCTGCGCCAGAGCATCCGGCTCGGCACCTACCTGATGGAGCAGAAGCTCCGCGGGAAGAAGAAGTTCCCGATCCTGGTCGAGCTCGAGCCGCTGTTCGCCTGCAACCTCAAGTGCGCCGGCTGCGGGAAGATCGCCCAGCCGGCGTCGCTGCTCAAGCAGCGGATGCCGGTCGAGCAGGCGGTCGGCGCCATCACCGAGGCCGGCGCGCCGATGGTCTCCATCGCCGGCGGCGAGCCGCTGATGCACCCGCAGATCGACGAGATCGTCCGGCAGCTGCTGGACCGCACCAAGATCGTCTTCCTGTGCACGAACGCGCTGCTGCTGCCGAAGCACCTCGCGAAGTTCACGCCGCACCGGAACTTCGCGTGGATGGTCCACATCGACGGGCTGCGGGAGCGCCATGACGCCTCGGTGTGCAAGAAGGGCGTGTTTGACCAGGCCGTCACCGCGATCCGCGACGCGCAGGCGGCCGGGTTCCGCGTCAACACCAACACGACTTTCTTCGCCACCGACACGCCGCAGGACGTCATCGACG
>NZ_JBVPVA010001031.1:0-8977 GCF_055612215.1 Actinomycetospora sp.
AGGGTCAGCTCGGAGGGCGTCCCGTGCGCGTTCTCGAGCACCTGCCGCTCGATCTGGGGGTTTCGGAACCCATGCCACGAGGGTGAGGTCGGCGGTCCGCCCGATCGCGTTCGCGCTGGTCAGCGCGTGGTGCCCCCGGCAGGATTCGAACCTGCGCTCCCGCCTCCGGAGGGCGGTGCTCTATCCCCTGAGCTACGGGGGCGGAACCGGTGCCGAGCCTAACGCATCCTCGGTGATCACCCGGAGCCCGGGGCCGCCGCGACGACGGGGCTCTACTGCCACTGGTTGCAAGCGTCGACGCTTCGCTGGCATCTGGAAAGGCGTCGCTAGGAGGGCAGGGGAGCCGCCCCCCGCTGCGCGAGCATCTGCGTCATCGTGTCCGCCTCGGCCGTCTGGGAGGCGACCATCGACCGGGCCAGCGCCACCGCGACCGGCACCGACCCGCGGGCGGCCTCCTCCTGCATCATCGACAGCCCGCCGCGGTGGTGGCGCAGCATCAGCTGGAGGAACGCCACGTCCAGGGCCGGGCCGGTCTGCGACCGGAACCGCGCGAGGTCCGCGTCGGTGGCCATCCCCGGCATCACCGACGCCGGCATCCCCATCCAGGCCATGTAGTGCCCGGGGGCGGTCTCGGTCGGCTGCCCCCAGAGCCGCAGCCAGCCCTGCATCATGCCGAGCTGCTGGTTCTGGGTGGACTCGATGTCGAAGGCGAGCTGGCGCAGCGCCGGGTCGGCGGTGTTCGAGCGCTCCCACACCGCCATCTGCACGGCCTGCGTGTGGTGCACCGTCATGTCCTGGAGGAACCCGACGTCGATCGAGCCGGGCGGCGGGCCGTACGACGGCGCGGTCCGCTGGCCGAGCACGAGCCCGCCGAGCGCCCCGGCGAGCAGCAGCACGAGCACCACGCCGGCCACGACGACCGCCCGCGCCCAGCCGGGGCTGCGCGCCCACCAACCGCCGCCGGACCCGTCGTCGTCGGGATCGACGTCGTCCACGTCCGGCGGCTCCGGGGGCGAGGTCACGGCCCCGGCCGGCCCGGCGCTCACCCGGTCCCGCCCATGCCACCCGCGCCCGAGGTGCCCTGGTAGTTCATCGGCAACGCGTTCTTCGGGTACGGCTTCGGGTCGAACGGCGGCGGGTTCTGCGGGTCGAAGTAGCCCGGGCCGAGGGCGTCACAGCTGGCGCCGACCTCGGGGTACACCCCGTTCGGGTTGCCGCGCAGCGAACTGATGAACTCGTCGATCCGCGGGTCGGCTGCGTCGGCGACCTTGAGCTGGTGTCCCCAGGACTGCAGCGACACCGGCTGGTCGAGCCCGGGGTAGGGCGAGATCATCATCTGGTTCTGGCCGCGGACCTTGGCCGTCAGCGACTCCAGGGCCGAGCCGGTGACGCGCGCCGGGTCGTAGGCGATCCACACGGCGCCGTGCTCGAGCGAGTGCACCATGTTCTCGTTGCGCACGGGCTGCGGGTAGACCTGCCCGTTGCAGGCGGCCCAGTAGCCGTCGTGCGGGCCGCCGTAGGGCGGGGTCCTGTCGTAGGCGACGCGCTGCTGCGGCGTCACGTGGTGCTGGCCCTCGTAGACCGTGGTCACGACGCCGGGGATGGCCAGCGACGGGTCCTTGTTCTCCGCCGACGGCCGCCACGGGCTCACCGCGGAGTTCCGCGCGAGCAGGAAGTACCCGATGCCGCCGATCAGGGCGAGGACGACGACGATCGCGCCGATCAGCAGCCACGGCACCTGGCGCTGGCGGGGGCCCGACCGTCCCGACGACGCCCGCTTCCGCGCTCCGGCGACCGGGTTCTTCCCCCGCTGGGGCGGGCGCCCCCCGCGCGGGGGAGGTCCACCACGGCGCTGCCCCCCGGCCTGCGCTCGCCGGGGCGTCCCGGTGGAGTGTCCACTCGCCATGGACGCGGAGTGTAGGGATGCGCACAGCGTGTCCACGGCGTGCCCTGGACGGGCTACGGGCGTCCGCCCGCCGCGTCAGGTCGGCGCAACGGCTCCCTAGACTCGGACAGCGTGACCCCCGCTGCGCTCGCCGATCTCCTGCACGCCGTCGCCGTCGACGTGCTGACGGAGCGCGGGCTCGACACGGCGGCGCTGCCCGACGAGGTCACCGTCGAGCGGCCCCGCAACCCCGAGCACGGCGACTACGCCACCAACCTGGCGCTGCGCAGCGCGAAGAAGGCGGGCGTGAAGCCGGTCGACCTCGCCGACTGGCTCGCGACGAAGCTCACCGACACCTCCGCGATCGCCAGCGTCGAGGTGGCGGGCCCGGGCTTCCTCAACCTCCGCCTGGCCGCGGACGCGCAGGCGGGCATCGTCGCGGACGTCCTCGCCCGCGGGGCCGGCTACGGCCACACCGACGCGCTCACCGGCCAGACGGTCAACCTCGAGTTCGTCTCCGCGAACCCCACCGGCCCGATCCACCTCGGCGGCACCCGCTGGGCCGCCGTCGGCGACGCGCTCGGCCGGGTCCTCGAGGCCCAGGGCGCCCGGGTGATCCGCGAGTACTACGTCAACGACGCGGGTGCGCAGATCGACCGGTTCGCCGAGTCGCTGGTCGCCGCGGCGGAGGGCCGCCCGGTGCCGGAGAACGGCTACGGCGGCGCGTACGTCGCCGAGGTGGCCGCGAAGGTCGTCGAGACCGAGCCGGGTCTGCTCGACCAGCCCGAGCCGGAGAAGCTCGCCGCGTTCAAGCGCCTCGGTGTCGCGGTGATGCTCGACGAGATGCGCGCCTCGCTGGAGTCCTTCGGCACCCACTTCGACGTCTGGTCCTCCGAGCTCGCGCTGCACGCCTCCGGGGCGGTCGAGCGGTCGGTGCAGAAGCTCAAGGACGACGACGCCCTCTACTTCGCCGACGGCGCGTGGTGGCTGCGCTCCACCGACCACGGCGACGACAAGGACCGCGTCGTCATCAAGTCCGACGGCACCCCGGCCTACATCGCCGGGGACATCGCCTACTACCGCGACAAGCGGGCCCGCGGCGCCGACCTCGCCATCTACATGCTCGGCGCGGACCACCACGGCTACATCCACCGGCTCAAGGCGGTCGCGGCGGCCTTCGGGGACGACCCCGACACCGTCGAGGTGCTCATCGGCCAGCTCGTGAACCTGCTGCGCGACGGCGTGCCGGTGAAGATGGCCAAGCGGGCCGGCAATATCATCACGCTCGAGGACCTCGTCGACGCCGTGGGCGTCGACGCGGCTCGCTACACGCTCACGCGCTCGAGCGTGGACCAGGTGCTCGACATCGACCTGGACCTCATCAGCCGCCGGACCAACGAGAACCCGGTCTTCTACGTGCAGTACGCGCACGCCCGGCTCTCGGCGCTCGCCCGCAACGCCGCCGACCTCGGCGTCAGCGCCGCGGACCCCGATCTCGGCCTGCTGGGCCACCCCCGCGAGGGCGACCTCATCAGGACCCTCGGGGAGTTCCCCCGCGTGCTGTCCTCGGCGGCGGCGCTGCGCGAACCGCACCGCGTCGCGCGCTTCCTCGAGGAGCTGGCCGGCACGTACCACCGCTTCTACGACACCTGCCGGGTCCTGCCCCAGGGTGACGAGGAGGCGGGTCCCCTGCACACCGCGCGCCTGGCCCTGTGCGACGCCACCCGCACCGTGCTCGCCTCGGGCCTGGGCCTGCTCGGGGTCTCCGCCCCGGAACGGATGTAGCCACCATGACCCGCGCCCACCCCGCCGGGCCCCGTCACGCCGACGTCCTGCCCGCCCACGACGCGGCCGGTCCCGTCCCGCGCGACGGGGCCGAGCTCGACGCGCTGCCCCCCGAAGTGTGGCCCCGCCACGCCGCGCGCGGGGACGACGGCGTCGTGCGCCTGGCCGGCGTCGACGTCCGTGACCTCGCCGAGCGCCACGGCACGGCGCTCTTCGTCGTCGACGAGGCCGACTTCCGCTCCCGCTGCCGCGACCACGCCGAGGCGTTCGGCGACCCCACGCTCGTGCACTACGCCGCGAAGGCCTTCCTGTGCGCGGAGGTGGCCCGCTGGGTCGCCGACGAGGGCCTGGGGCTCGACGTGTGCAGCGAGGGCGAGCTCGCGACGGCGCTGCGGGCCGGCTTCCCGGTCGAGCGGATCGCGATGCACGGCAACAACAAGTCGGTCGCCGAGCTCGCCGCGGCCCTCGACGCGGGCGTCGGGAAGGTCGTGCTCGACTCGTTCGCCGAGATCGCGCGCCTCGACGACCTCGCCCGCCGTCGGGACGTCACCGCGGACGTGATGGTGCGCGTCACGGTCGGGGTCGAGGCCCACACCCACGAGTTCATCGCGACCGCGCACGAGGACCAGAAGTTCGGCTTCTCCCTCGTCGGGGCGAGCGGAGCGACGGGGGGAGGTTCAGGAGGCGACGCGGCCGAGGCGGTGCGGCGCGTGCTGAAGTCGGCCAACCTGCGCCTGGTCGGGCTGCACAGCCACATCGGCTCGCAGATCTTCGACTCCGGCGGGTTCGAGCTCGCGGCGCGGCGCGTCGTCGGGCTGCTCGCCGAGATCCGAGCGGAGCACGGGGACCGCGCGGACGCCGCCTCGGAGCTCATCGACCTCGGCGGCGGCATGGGCATCGCCTACACCACCGCCGACCAGCCCCGCTCCGCGTCGTGGCTGGCCGGGGAGCTGCACGCGATCGTGCGCCGGGAGTGCGAGCGCGCCGGCATCCCGGTCCCGCGCATCGCCGTCGAGCCCGGGCGCGCGATCGCCGGGCCCGGCACGGTCACGGTCTACACCGTCGGCACCATCAAGGACGTCGAGCTCGGCGGGGGAGCGCGGCGGCGCTACGTCAGCGTCGACGGCGGGATGAGCGACAACATCCGCACCGCGCTCTACGACGCGGCCTACGACTGCCGGCTGGTCTCCCGCTCGGCGGTGCCGGCGGAGACCGCGGGGGCCGACGCGGGCGGCAGCGGGGTCCCGGCGCTGTGCCGCGTCGTGGGCAAGCACTGCGAGTCCGGCGACGTCGTGGTGCGCGACTGCTGGCTGCCCGCGGACCTCGCGCCGGGCGACCTCGTCGCCGTCGCCGCGACGGGCGCCTACTGCTACGCGATGGCCAGCGCGTACAACAAGGTGCCCCGACCCGCCGTCGTGACCGTCGCCGACGGCGTCGACCGCACCATGCTGCGTCGGGAGACCCTCGACGACCTCGCCCGCCTGGAGGTGCTGTGAGCCGGGACCGGGATCCCATCCGCGTCGCGCTGCTGGGCTGCGGGGTCGTCGGCTCGCAGGTGCTGCGGCTGCTGCGCGAGCAGGCCGACGAGCTCGCGGCCCGCGTCGGGGCGCCCCTGGAGCTGGCCGGCATCGCCGTCCGGCGCCCGCAGCGCCACCCCGAGGTGCCGGCCGAGCTGCTGACCACCGACGCCGCGGAGCTCGTCGGGCGCCCGGACGTCGACGTCGTCGTCGAGCTCATGGGCGGCATCGAGCCGGCGCGCGACCTGCTGCTCGACGCGCTCAAGGGGGGCCGTTCGGTGGTCAGCGCGAACAAGGCGCTGCTCGCCGAGGAGGGTGAGGCGCTGGCGACCGCGGCCCGCGACTCCGGCGCCGACCTCTACTACGAGGCCTCCGTCGCCGGCGCGATCCCGCTGCTGCGCCCGATCCAGCAGTCGCTGGCCGGGGACCGCATCCGCCGCGTCGCGGGCATCGTCAACGGCACGACGAACTTCATCCTCTCCGCGATGGAGTCCACCGGCGCGGGCTACGCCGACGCCCTCGAGGAGGCGGGCCGGCTGGGCTACGCGGAGGCGGACCCGACCGCGGACGTGGACGGCTACGACGCCGCGTCCAAGGCCGCGATCCTCGCGAGCCTCGCCTTCCACACCCGCGTGACCGCCGCCGACGTGTACCGCGAGGGCATCCGCGACGTGACCGCCACCGACATCGCCTCGGCGCGGGCGCTCGGGTGCACGGTCAAGCTGCTGGCGATCTGCGAGCAGGTCGGCGGCTCGTCAGGGGACGCGGTGTCCGCCCGCGTCTACCCGGCGATGATCCCGAAGACCCACCAGCTGGCGTCGGTGTCCGGCGCCTTCAACGCGGTGTTCGTGGAGGCCGACGCGGCCGGCCCGCTGATGTTCTACGGCCAGGGCGCGGGCGGCCCGCAGACCGCGAGCGCCGTGCTCGGCGACCTCGTCGCCGCCGCGCGCAACAAGGTCATCGGCGGCCGCGGGCCCCGCGACTCCGCCTACGCCCACCTGCCGATCCAGCCGATCGGCGAGGTCCGCACCCGGTACCACATCAACCTCGACGTGCACGCCCGCGCGGGCGTGCTCGCCGCGGTGGCCTCGGTGTTCGCCGAGCAGGGCGTCAGCATCGCCACGGTGAAGCAGGAGGGCGGAGACGTAGCGGAGCGGAGCTCGACCCTTCGAGGCGGCCGCGAGGCCGACGCGGATGATGCAGGTCATGGCGGGGACGCGGGCACGGACGCCACACTGGTCGTCGTGACCCACGAGGCCGCCGACGCGGCGCTGCGGGCCACCGTGGAGGCCCTGTCGGGCCTGGAGTCCGTCCGCGGTGTCGCCAGCGTGCTGCGCGTGGAGGGCCTCGGCCGCCCCGTGCACGCCCTCGGAGGAGCCCAGTGATCCGCCCCGCGCTCGCCCCCCGCGTCGAGTGGCCGGGCGTGATCCGCGCCTACCGGGACCGGATGCCGCTGGTCAAGGACGGCTGGGACGTCGTCACCCTGCGCGAGGGCGGGACGCCGCTGCTGCCGGCGCCGCACCTCTCGGCGCTCACCGGCTGCGAGGTCCACCTCAAGATCGAGGGCGCGAACCCGACCGGGTCGTTCAAGGACCGCGGCATGACGGTCGCGATGACCGAGGCGGCCGCCGGCGGCGCGAAGGCCGTGATCTGCGCGTCCACCGGCAACACCTCCGCCTCGGCCGCCGCGTACTCGGCGCGCACCGACATGACCTGCGCCGTCCTCGTCCCGCAGGGCAAGATCGCGCTCGGCAAGCTCGCGCAGGCCACCGCGCACGGCGCCCGCATCCTTCAGCTCGACGGCAACTTCGACGCGTGCCTGGAGCTCGCCCGCAAGGCGGCCGAGGAGTACCCGATCGCGCTGGTCAACTCGGTGAACCCGGCGCGCATCGAGGGGCAGAAGACGGCGTCGTTCGAGGTCTGCGACCAGCTCGGCCGCGCGCCCGACCTGCACGTGCTGCCCGTCGGCAACGCCGGCAACATCACCGCCTACTGGCGCGGCTACGTCGAGTACCACCGCGACGGCGTCGTCGAGGCCACCCCCGAGATGCACGGCGTGCAGGCCGCGGGGGCCGCGCCGCTGGTCGACGGGGCGCCCGTCAAGCAGCCCGAGACCCTCGCGACCGCGATCCGGATCGGCTCGCCCGCCTCGTGGACCGGCGCGATCGCCGCGCGGGACGAGTCGGGCGGGCGCATCACCAAGGTCGACGACGACGCCATCCTCGCGGCCTACCGCCTGCTCGCGGCGCGCGAGGGGGTGTTCGTCGAGCCGGCCTCGGCCGCCTCGGTCGCGGGCCTGCTGGCGCGCTCGGCGGCGGGGGAGCTCGCCGCGGGGTGTCTCGTGGTGTGCACCGTGACCGGCCACGGCCTCAAGGACCCCGGGACCGCGCTGGCGGACGTGCCCGAGCCCGTCGTCGTCCCGGAGCGGGTCGACGCGGTCGCCGACGCGCTCGGTCTCGGCTGATCGTGACGGCTCTCGACGGCCCCACCGTCCGCGTCCGCGTCCCCGCCACGTCGGCCAACCTCGGACCGGGCTTCGACACGCTCGGGCTCGCGCTGGGCCTGCACGACCACGTGGAACTGACCGCGCTAGAGGAGAACGCGGGCGGAGCGGCGGGGGAGCCGCGCCGCAGCGTCGTCGAGGTGCACGGCGAGGGCGCCGGCCGGGTGCCCCGCGACGAGCGCCACCTCGTGCTCAAGGCCGCCTGCGCGACCTACGACCTCGCGGGCGTCACGCGCCCGCCGCTGCACCTGACCTGCCACAACGCGATCCCGCACAGCCGCGGGCTCGGGTCGTCGGCGTCCGCCGCGGTGGCGGGGATCGTCGCGGCCTGCGCCCTGCTCGGTCCCGGTAAGGCCCCCGACGACGGGGCCGTGCTCGACCTGGCCGCCCGCTTCGACGGGCACGCCGACAACGTCGCGGCGTGCCTCTACGGCGGTCTGGTCGTCACCTGGTGCGAGGACGGCTCGTTCCGGGGCGCGCGGCTCGCGACGCTCCCCGAGGTGGCCCCCGTCGCGTTCGTCTCCGAGCACTCCAGCTCGACCGAGGCCACGCGCGGCCTGCTGCCCGACCGCGTCCCGCACGCCGACGCCGCGTTCACCGCCGCGCGGGCGGCGCTGATGGTCCACGCGCTGACCTGCGCGCCGGGGCTGCTGTTCGCCGCGACCGAGGACCGGCTGCACCAGCCGTACCGGCGCCCGGCCTACCCCGCGACGGCCGCGCTGGTCGACGCGCTGCGCGACGCGGGCGTGCCGGCGGTCGTGTCCGGCGCCGGCCCGACGGTGCTGGCGCTGACCACGGGAGAGGATCTCCCCGACGATCTCCCCACCGGCGGGTTCACGACGATGCGGCTGCCCGTCGACGTCGACGGGGCGGTCGTGACGGGCTGAGCGACACCGTTCGCACCCGTCCGGCGCGTCGTGACCACCCGGTTGTTGCCGCTGGTGCCGGGTGGGGTTACCGTGGGCCTCGACAGCGACCAGCGTGATCCGCGCCGGTGCCACGTCCCGGATTCCCGGGACGGTCTTCCCCGCCCCGGCCCAGATCCGCCCGGTGCGGTGGGTCCGGTCTCGGACGGCTCCACGTGTGGTCGTTGGCCCCGAAGATGTTCCGCAGCGCATCGTGTTCCCGGGAGCCCGAACCCCTTGAGTGGTCCCGCGGATCGTCGACGTTGTGGTGGCACCGCACGCGCGAACTCCAGCCGTGCGGACACGTCCGCTGGCCCGGGCAGCACGGCCCCGGCCGGTCAGGAAGGACCTGCGTGACCGAAACCGACGTCCTCTCCACCGA
>NZ_JBVPVA010001062.1:0-2705 GCF_055612215.1 Actinomycetospora sp.
GTCTTGACACGTTCTCCATACTGACCGGACGAGCAGCTCGTTCGGTGAGGAAATCGTGACAGAGAATGTGACGACGGGGATGCCCGAGAAGCCGATCAGGTTTCTCGACTCGCTCACCGCCGTGCGCGCGGACGGCGCCCGCACCGCAGGTCAGCTGGGCATCACGGAGTTCTGGGCGGCGCAGGGCCACGGCTCGCCCCTGATGGTCCACGACGAGGACGACGAGGGATATCTCGTCATCGAGGGCGAGCTCCAGTTCTGGATCGGCGACGACGAACCATTCCGCCGTGGTGCGGGAGGATTCGCGTGGATGCCGCGGGGCGTGCAGCACGCCTACGCCGTCTCGTCGCCGTCGGCCCGCTTCCTGTGCATCGCGACGCCGGCCGGCATCGAGCAGTTCTTCCGACAGGTCGGCACTCCGGTCACCGACACGACGCTTCCTCCAGGCGGCTCGGTCGGCGACGAGGGCCACCGGGCGATGGCTGCCGTCAGCGACTGGGGCGTCAGGATCGTCGGGACGCCGCCGCAGCAGTGAGGGGGTGACCCGGGCGGATGCGGGTCCTGGTCGCGAGCACCGGCGGGGCCGGTCACGTTACGCCGCTGCTGCCGTTCGCGGCCGCCTGCCTGGACGCGGACCACGAGCTGCTCCTGGTCGGCCCACCCGGACTGGCGCCGGTGGCGGGCGAGCACGGGCTGCCCTTCGCCGCCGGTGCCCTCCCACCCGACGAGGAGACCGGCCCCCTCTGGGCGCAGGTCCCGTCGCTGACGCCCGCGGAGGCCGAGCGTCTGGTCGTCTCGCAGATCTTCGCGACGGCGAACGTCGGAGCGATGCTCCCCGCGATGCGTGACGCGGTGCGGACGTGGCGGCCCGACGTCGTGCTCCGCGAGCCGGCCGAGTTCGCCTCCGCGATCGTCGCCGAGGAAGTGGGCGTCCCGCACGTGCAGGTCGGCACCGGTCTCGTCGAGGCCCAACGGATGATCACGGACCTGGCCACGGAGGCCCTCGAGGCGTGGTCGGCCGGCCTCGTCGAGCGCATCGAGGCGACGCCGTACCTCACGTTCTTCCCGCCCACCCTCGACGCCGGCGCCGGTCCGCCGCCGCCGTCGACCCACCGCTTCCGCATGCCGGAGCCCGCCGCCGCGCCGCTGCCGGACCTGTGGGCCGACTCCGCGGGCGACGGACGGCCCCTGGTGTACGTCACGTTCGGCAGCGTCGCCGCGAGCGTGCCGTTCGCCGCCCCGATCTACGACGTCGCCCTCGCCGCCGTGGCCGACCTACCGGCACGGGTCCTGCTCACCACGGGACACGCCGCCGAGGACGGCCGGTACCTCGCACCCGGCCCGCACGTGCACGTGACCCGCTGGGTGCAGCAGTCCGACGTGCTCGGCCGGGCGCGGCTGGTGGTGTGCCACGGCGGGTCGGGCACGACGTTGGGGGCGCTGGCGGCGGGCCTGCCGCTGGTGATCACGCCGTTGTTCGCCGACCAGCCGCACAACGCCCGCCGGGTCGCCGCGGTGGGCGCCGGCGTCGCGGTCGGCGCCCGCGACCCGGAGGCGACGGCGGGTGCGGCGGCGATCGACGCGGCCGACCTCCGCCGGGCGATCACCGACGTGCTCGCCGATCCCGGCTACGCCACCGCGGCGCGAAAGATCGCCGACGAGATCGCCGCGCTTCCGCCGGTCGCCGACGCCGTCCCCGTAATCACCGGGAGCCGCTGACGGAGGCTTTCGGTCCCGACCGGCCCGGCGAGGCCCGGCCCCGGCCGACCCGGAGAACCGGGTCCGCGGGACCCGGTTCTCCAGCACTGTTCCGAGCCGGATCAGCGCTGGACGACCTGCGTGGTGTTCGAGGCCGAGAGCCAGGTGATCGTGCCCCGGACGAAGTCGTTGCGCTTCCCGCCGGTGACCGCGTACTCGTCGGTGGTCGGGTAGCCCAGCGAGGAGCGCTCGGCACCGAGCGAGGTCCACTTCGTACGGATGGCGCCGAAGATCGTGTGCGCCCCCGTCGCCGAGGACCAGTAGATCGAACCGTTGCCGGCGAAGGTCGCGTAGCGGCCGGCGCCATCGGCCGTGGCCGTGATGTCGCGCGTCGGGTAACCGAGCACGCTCTTCGTCTCGCCCAGCGCCAGCCACTTGTCGCGCAGCGGGCCGAGCAGGCCGTAGACGACGTTGCCGGTCGGGTTCCAGTAGAGCCCGCCGCCCCCGGTGACCGAGAAGTTCGTGCCGCGACCCTGGCCGTCGGCGGTGACGAACTCGTCGGTCGTCGGGAACTTCAGCGTCCCGGCCGGGCCGCCGAGGGCCACGTAGCGGGTGTTGATCGCGCCGCGGACCGCGTGGGCCCCCGTCGCCGACGACCAGTAGATCGAGCCGTTCGCGTAGTCCTGGGCCCGACCGCCGGTCACGTCGTGCACGGCCGCCTTCGGCGCCCCGAGGTACGACGACGTCCCGCCGAGCTGCTGGTAGTACGCCGTCACCGGGTCGGTGGCCGGGGGCGCGGTGGTGGTCGTCGTGGGCGGCACCGTCGTGGTCGGCGGCACCGTGGTGGTGGGCGGGACGGTGGTCGTCGGCGGCACCGTCGTCGTGGTCGGCGGGACCGTGGTCGTCGTCGGCGGCGCGGTCGTGGTGGTCGGCGGGGTCGTCGTGCTCACCCCGGTCGCCGCGGCGTAGCGCTGCAGCGCCTCGATGAAGTAGTAGTCGCCGAACAT
>NZ_JBVPVA010001205.1:0-2462 GCF_055612215.1 Actinomycetospora sp.
TGCGGCCTGGGGACAACTCGGCTCGGCGAGCCGGGTGGGGACGCAGCGGTGCGCCGATCGCCGCGACCAGTGCGGCGAGGGGCCGCCGGTCAGCCGCCGAACGGACCGTCCTCGAGGCGCAGGTCCGGCTTGTCGAGCTCCTCGACGTTGACGTCCTTGAACGTCACGACGCGGACGTTCTTGACGAAGCGCGCGGGCCGGTACATGTCCCAGACCCAGGCGTCGGACATCCGCACCTCGAAGTAGACCTCGCCGTCGGCGTTGCGCACGGCCACGTCGACGGTGTTCGCGAGGTAGAACCGGCGCTCGGTCTCGACGACGTAGGAGAACTGGCTCACGATGTCGCGGTACTCGCGGTAGAGCGACAGCTCCATGTCGGTCTCGTACTTCTCGAGATCCTCAGCGCTCATGATCCCTCTCCCCCCTCCGCCTCGGCGTCGGCCGCGTCCTCGACGTCCTCGCTGTCCCCGAACACGTCGACCTCGTCGGACATGGTGTCCGTGAGGTCGTCGTCGTCCTCCTCATTGTGGCCCACCGACCCCGTCGAGGAGTCTGCCGCCCGGCCGGCGGCGAGGCGAGCCGCCCCGGCCACGTTCACGAAGCTGTAGCGGTGGTCGGGGCTGGGGCCGTGCTCTGCCAGCTCCGCGGAGTGCGTCGGGGTGCAGTAGCCCTTGTGGAGGTCGAACCGGTACTCCGGCCGGCGCTCGTGCAGCTCGGTCATCAGGCGGTCGCGGGTGGTCTTCGCGAGGATCGACGCGGCGGCCACACAGGCGGCGGCCAGGTCGCCCTTGGGCACCGCGAGGCTGGGCACCCCGAAGCCGGTCACCGGGAAGCCGTCGGTGAGCACGTACCCCGGCCGCACCCCGAGGCGCGCGACGGCCCGGCGCATGCCGTCGATGTTCGCCGCGTGCACGCCGCGGCGGTCGACCTCGGCGGGGTCGACCAGCACCACGCAGTGGTCGACGGCGCGTCGCAGCACGATCGCGGCGAGCCGCTCGCGCTCCTCGGGGCTGAGCAGCTTGGAGTCGGTGAGGCCCTCGAAGCGCTTGGCGTCGTTCGGCCGCAGGATGCACGCCGCGACCGCGAGTGGCCCGGCGCAGGCGCCCCGGCCGGCCTCGTCGACCCCGGCGACGGGGCCGAGCCCGTGCCGTTCCAGCGCGGACTGCAGCGCCCAGGACTCCCCGGAGCGGCGGATGATGGCCCGCGGCGGCTGCACGCCGGTGCGGGGCGGCAGCGGGCGGCGGGCGCGGCGGCGCGGGCGTCCCCCGGTCCGGGGGCCACCGTCGCCGCCGGAGCGGGACCGTGCGGACGTCACTCCCGGTCGGCCTCCGCGGCTCGCGGTGGCCCGCCCCGCCAGTCCTCGCCGTCGTCCGGACCCGGACGCGGCGGGGCGGCGGTCGTGGCACCGCCCACCGCGCGGCGCAGGCGCCGCCCGGCCCCGACGACGGGCACCGCGAGCAGTGCGCCCGCCGCGGCCCCGGCCGTGCCGGTGCCGAGCGGGGCGGTGCCGCCCAGCGCGGCCGTCGTCGCCTGCGGGTCGATCGAGGGGACGGTGCGCCACCGGCTGATCGGCAGGACGACGACGCGGACCTTGCCGATGACGTCGCTCACGGGCACCGGGCCGTGGAAGCGGGCGTCCGCGGAGTTGTTCCGGTTGTCGCCCATCACCCAGAGCTGGCCGTCCGGCACGCGCACCGGGTCGAACGTGGCTTGCTTGTCGCCGAGCCCGGGCTGGTAGTAGAGGTACGGCTCGGTGATCGGCTTGCCGTCGACGAGCACGTGGTTGCCGGCGTCGCAGCACGCGACGGTCTGGCCGCCGGTCGCGATGACCCGCTTGACGAAGTCCTTCTCGTTGGGCGCCGCGAGGCCGACCAGCGAGAGCGCGTCCTGGAATCCGCGGACCAGCGGGTTCGACGAGGGCTGGGTCTCGCCGACCTCGTCGTTGTCGAGCCACGCGGGCGGGCCCTTGAACACCACGACGTCGCCGGGGGCCGGGTCGCCGAAGCGGTAGGTGACCTTGTCGACGGCCACGCGGTCGTTCGCGCAGCCGTCGCAGCCGTGCAGCGTCTGCTCCATCGACGCGGACGGGATCACGTAGATGCGCGCGATGAAGGTCTGGATGACGAAGGTCAGGACGATCGCGACGACGACGAGCAGCGGCAGCTCGCGCCAGAACGAGCCCTTGCGCTTCTTCTTCCCCCCGGCGTCGCGCTCGTCCGCGCGGCTGCGGGACCGGCGGCCGGCGCCGGAGGAGTCGTCGGCGTCGTCGGCCCGGCCGGGGCCGGCCGTGGCACCGCCGCGACGGTGCCGCGCGGGCTCGCCGAGCACGGTGGTGCCGGCGTCGTCGCCGTCGGCGGACGCGGCGTCCGACGACGACGACGAGCCTTCCGCGCCGTCGCGCTTCGGCGGCGGGATGCCGCCCGCGAGCAGCGGGGCCGACCCGACGGGTCGGTCGTCGACCG
>NZ_JBVPVA010000033.1:0-2371 GCF_055612215.1 Actinomycetospora sp.
TCACGAGCCGGTCGGCCCAGGCGTCGGCGCCGAAGGTGCGCACGCTCTCGCGCGCCCGGGCGCCGATGTGCACCCGGACCTCGTCGTCCGAGAGCAGCTTGTCCAGCGCCGCGGTGAGCGCCGGGGGGTCGCCGACGGGGACGACGACGCCGTTGTCCCCGTCGCGCACGAGCGTGGCCAGCCCACCCACGGGGGTGACCACGGGGCACAGGCCCCACGCCATGCCCTCGAGCACGGACATCGGGAGGCCCTCCCACCAGCTCGGCAGCAGGAGGATCTGGGCGGCGCGCAGCAGCGCGTCGCGCTCCGCCGGGCCGATCCAGGTGCGGACCTCGACGGTGCCGTCGAGCCCGTTCGCGGTGACCGCGCGGCGCACGGCGTCGGCGTCCCCGTGCCCGGCGAGGGTCACGTGCAGCCGGGCGCGGTGGGCGGCGTGCAGCCCGGCGACGGCCGTGACGAGGTCGAAGACGCCCTTGCGGTCGATCAGGCGCCCGAGGAACACCGCGTCGACGGTCCCGGTGTGCAGGTCGCGCTCCGGGACGGTCGCGGGCCACTCCACGGGGTTGGTGAGCACGACGACGCGGTCCTCGGGCAGCCCCAGCCGCGTCGTGTAGACCTCGCGGGCGCCCGGGGCGAGGACGACGACACGGTCCGCGCGCAGCAGCCACGCCACCACGGGGCGCAGCGGCGCGGGCAGCCCGTCGAACCAGTCGGCGAACGCGCCGGCGTGGGTGTGCAGCACGGTGGGGACGCCCCGGGCGCGGGCCGCGGCCACGATGACGCCCTTGCGCAGCGCGGAGAGGCCCTTGGCGACGTGCAGGTGCACGACGTCCACGCGCCCACCGAGCACCAGCGCGAGTGCCCGGGCGATCCCCCCGACCATCAGCCGCAGGCGCCGCAGCGCCCCGGCCTCGTCGTAGGTGGTGACGACGTGGAGCTCGACGTCGTCGCGCGCGGCCAGGAACCGCTCGTGCAGCCGCTGCACCGCGGCGATCCCGCCCGGCGTCGACGAGGCCTGCCCGACGACGAGCACCCGGAGCCGGTCGCCGCGGGTGCGGCGCGGTGCGGGGCCGGTCACCGTTCGGAGACCGCCGGCGTGGTGGGACGCAGGGCCGTGAGGTCGCGGGGGGCCGCCGGGTCGACGGTGGCGTAGGCGGCGAGCAGCGTGGCCTGCGACCGGGACCACGACAGAGCGCCGGCGACGCGCTCGCGGCCGACCTCGCCCATCTGCTTGCGGCGCACCGGGTCGTCCAGGAGCTCGGAGATCAGCGCGGCGTACTCGTCGACGTCGTTGGGGCGCGCGAAGAGCGCCGCGTCGCCGGCGGAGACCCGGCTCTCGGTGAGGTCGAACGAGACCATCGGCAGGCCCATGGCCATGTACTCCATGATCTTGTTCATGGTGGACACGTCGTTCAGTGGGTTGAGCGGGTCCGGGGCGATGCCGACGCAGGCCGTCGAGAGGTAGCGCCGCACGTCGGGGGTGTCGGCCATGCCGGTGAAGGTGACGCGGTCGTCGAGACCCAGGCGGTGGGCGAGGTCGACGACGTCGTCGAACGCGTCACCGCCGCCCAGGAACGCGGCGTGCCAGTCGTCCCGACGCTCCGCGAGGCGGGCCAGCGCGCGGACGGCGTAGTCGACGCCGTCCTGCGGGCCCATGACGCCGAGGTACACGAGCAGGTGCTCGCGGCCGCGCGCCAGCTCGGGCTCCGGCGGCACCTGGCGGAACCGGTCGAGCGCGGGGGCGCTGCGCACGGTGAACGCGCGCGCGCCAGGCACCCGGCCGCGTCCGACGGCCTTCGCGCGGTAGCTCTCGTTCGTCGAGATGACGACGTCGGCGGTGCGGTAGGTGAGGAACTCGACGAGCCGCAGGCCCCAGTAGAGCGCGTCGCGCTTCGGCCGGAAGCGGGAGAGGTAGAGCTCGGGCACGAGGTCGTGCTGGTCGAACACCACCTTCGTCCGGCCGCCGCTGAGCACCCTGAGCACGAGCGCGACCACGAACAGCAGGTCCGGCGGGTTGCACAGGTGGACCACGTCGACCGGGTCACGGCGGTGGATCGACCGCGCCAGCCAAATCGAGTGGAACAGCGCGGTCGCGTACTCCTTCAGGTAGCCCTGCGGCCCGCCGGAGGCCGCCTGCAGGGGGTAGCGGTGGATCGCCACGCCGTCGACGACGGCCTCCCGCTCGGTGTCCCGGTCGGTCCCCAGCGGGCAGACGACCTCGACGTCCCAGCCGTGGTCGCGCAGCGTGGTGGCCTCCTGCCACACGCGGCGGTCGAACGGCACCGAGAGGTTCTCGACGAGGATGAGCGCTCTGCCGGGCAAGATCCTGGGTCCGTCCTGTCGGGGCCGGGGCCGGGCGATCCGATCGGCG
>NZ_JBVPVA010000082.1:0-5439 GCF_055612215.1 Actinomycetospora sp.
GGACAATGGGGGCATGAGCGTTCCCGCGGGCGGCCCGCCCGAGGCGCAGACCCAGGTCTGCGTCCGTCATCCCGACCGGCCCACCGGCCTGCGCTGCATCCGCTGCGACCGGCCGGCGTGCCCGCAGTGCCTGCGGGAGGCACCCGTCGGGATGCAGTGCGTCGACTGCGTCTCGGCGGGCGCGCGCAGCACGCCCCGGGCGCGGGTGCGGTCGTCGAGCACCCCGGTCGTCGTCCCGACCCTCATCGCGATCAACGTCGCGGTCTTCGTCCTGACCGTGATCAACGCGGGGAGCGTGGCCGACAACGCCTCGGGGTCGCTGTTCGCCGCCACCGCGCTCGCGCCCGTCCAGGTCGCGGGCGGGGGCTGGTGGCGGCTCGTGACGTCGGGCTTCCTGCACATCGGGCTCTTGCACCTGGTGTTCAACATGATCGCGCTGTGGTTCATCGGCCGCGACGTCGAGCTGGTGCTCGGGCGGCTGCGCTTCTCGGTGCTCTACGGCGCCTCCCTGCTGGGCGGGTCGGCCGCGGTGATGTTGTTCGGCAACCCGACCGGGCAGGTAGCGGGCGCCTC
Source organism: Actinomycetospora sp. (assembly GCF_055612215.1). Classification (NCBI taxonomy): domain Bacteria; kingdom Bacillati; phylum Actinomycetota; class Actinomycetes; order Pseudonocardiales; family Pseudonocardiaceae; genus Actinomycetospora; species Actinomycetospora sp. The sequence continues at coordinate 574 of NZ_JBVPVA010000082.1, forward strand.
CGGGGCGATCTTCGGTCTGATGGGGGCGCTGATCGTGCTGCTGCGGCGCCTGCAGCTGCCGATGACCCAGGCGCTCGTGATCGTCGGGCTCAACGTCGTGCTCTCGCTGACCGTCCCCGGCATCTCGCTGCTCGGCCACCTCGGCGGTCTGGTGGTCGGCGCCGTCGTGGCCGCGGGGATGGTCCACGGCCCCGCGCGCTCACGCCCGGCCGCGGGCTTCGTCGTCGCCGGGTCCGTCGTCGCCGTCCTGGTCGTCGCGATCCTGCTGCGCGACGCGTCCTTCGGGTCCGTCGTGTGCGACTCGGCCACCGTCTGCCGGCGGGGCGCCTGAGCCGGACGCCGGCGGTCGCAGCCGGCCCGCGTCGGCCCGGTGCGCCTGCAGTGCCTCGGCGACGTCGGCCGGGTCGGCGCCCAGCTCCAGGCGGCCGAGGACGAGCAGGCGCTCGGCGCCGTCGTCGTCGCGGGCGTCGATCTCGAGGTAGGCCGCCGGGAGCCCGAGGCGGCGCATCCGCACGACGCGCACGGCGTCGACGCGGGCCCACGGCCACCGTCGGGTCCCCCGGAGACCGCGCAGGACCAGGGCGTCGTCCTCGGCGGCGAGCCTCGGACGGGCGCGCAGCCCGACGAGCGCCGCGGCGCCGACCACGACGCCGGCCACCCCGAGCAGCAGCCGTCCCGGCGCGTCGAGGGTGCCGGTGCCCGCGCCGAGAGCCACCCACGCGAGCAGGCCCACCGCGCCCAGCAGGCCGAGGACGACCGCCGGGACGGGGGCGGCCCAGCGCCGGGGGACGACGGGGGCGCCGTCGTCAGGGTTGTCCACAGGCTCCGTCCACAGTGGGGACGAATGACATCCGTGTAGTTCGGCCGGGTGGGATCAGCGCCACTTCATCGTCATGAGCAGCGCGATCACGACGAGCCCGAAGCCGATGAGGAAGTTGTAGCCCCCGAGCTCGGCCATGAACGGGATCGACTCGCCGGCGAGGTAGTTCACGACCAGCCACGCGAGCCCGACCAGCCCGATCGCCAGCATGATCACGACGTAGGCCGGGTGCGACGGGCCCGCCGTCGTCGCGGCGGCGGCCCGCGGGGGCGGCGTGTAGGCCGGCTTGCGGCGGACCTTGGACTTGGGCACGGCATGCTCCGCTCGGACGTTGACCGGGGTGGGGTCCACGGTAGCCCAGCCGGCAGCGCGGACCGACCGCCGCCGCCCGGCGGACCGTAGGCTGGGGCGCGTGCGGGTCCTCGTCGTCGACAACTACGACAGCTTCGTCTACAACCTCGTCCAGTACCTCGCCCAGCTGGGGGCCGAGCCGGTCGTGCGCCGCAACGACGCCCCCGACGTCCTCGACCTCGCGGGCGAGGTGGACGGCGTGCTCGTCAGCCCGGGTCCCGGGACGCCGGACGACGCGGGCCGCAGCGTCGAGGTCATCGAGCGCTGCGCGGGCGACGGCCGGCCGATGCTCGGGGTCTGCCTGGGCCACCAGGCCCTCGGCGCGGCGTTCGGCGCCGTCGTCGAGCGCGCTCCCGAGCTCCGCCACGGCAAGACCTCGGCCGTGCACCACGGCGGCGCCGGGGTGCTGGCCGGCCTGCCCGACCCCTTCACCGCGACGCGGTACCACTCGCTGACCGTGCGTCCGGACTCGCTGCCCGACGAGCTCGAGCCCACCGGCTGGACCGCCGACGGTGTGCTCATGGCGATGCGCCACCGGACGCTGCCGCTCGAGGGCGTGCAGTTCCACCCGGAGTCGGTGCTCACCGAGGACGGGCACCGGATGCTCGCGTCGTGGATGGCCGCGTGCGGCCACCCGGTGGCCGAGACGCTCGTCGCCGACCTCGTCCGTGACGTCCGTGCCCTCGCGCTCGCGGCGGCGCCCCGGTAGGTGCGCTGCGCGCCCGTGAGCACTTTCCGGTGTCATGACCCCGGAAAGTGCTCACGGGGCCGGAGGCCACCTAGTTCGGGAACAGCCCGTTGTTCCCGCCGAAGACGCCGCCGTTGCCGCCGGTCCCGGCGCCGCCGCCCCCGTCGCCGCCGTTGTAGCGGCCGACGGTCACCGTGATCGTGTCCTTGGCGCCGGCCTGGCTGCCCGCGGTCGGGGTCTGGCTCAGCACCTTGCCGTCCTGGTTCGGGTCGCCGACGTCGGTCGGGTTGGTCTGCAGGTTCCCGGTGAACCCGGCCGCGGCGAGCGCGGTGAGCGCGTCGGCCTGCGACTTGCCGATGATCGAGGGCACCTGCAGCTGGTTGCCCTTCGACACCGAGAGCGTGACCTTCGAGCCCTGTGCGACGGTCGAGCCCGCGCTGGGCGAGGTGGAGACCACGGTGCCGGCCTTCCCGCCGCCGTCGGTCTGCGTGACGGTGACGGTGAGCCCGACGCCCTCGAGGGTCTGCGTCGCGGTCGCCTGGTCCTGACCGGTGACGTCGGGCATGCGCAGCGTCGGGCGCGCCTGGCCGACGGTGAGCTGGATGGCCGTGCCCGGGGGCACCGGCGTCTGCGGCGCCGGGTCCTGGGCGAGCACCTTCCCCACCTGCGACGGGTCGTCGACCTGGCGCTGCTGGGGCACGGAGGTGAGCGTCAGCCCGGCCGCCTGCGCCATCTGCTGGGCCTGGTCGGCGGTCTGCCCGACGAGCTGCGGGGTCGGCACCCGGTCGGGCCCGCGGCCGACCTGCAGCGCCACGACGGTGTCCGGCTGAACCTCGGTCCCCGCGGCCGGGTCGGTGCCGAGCACGCGGCCGACCTGCGCCGGCTCGGACACGACCTGGACGAGGTTCGGCCGCAGCCCGGCCCCGGTCAGCGTCCGCAGCGCCACGTCCTGGGGCTGGTTCGCGACGTCGGGGACGGGGAGCTGGTGGTTGGACGGCGAGGCGATCCAGAAGAGTCCGGCCAGCACCGCGGCCAGCAGCACGACGCCGCCGATGATCGCGTTGCGCCGCCGGCGCCGCGACCGCCGCACGTCCTCCTGCTCGGCCTGCCAGGCGGCGAAGTCGCCCGCCTCGGTGGCGGGCGTGCCGTAGGCGTACGCGGCCGGCCCCACGGCCTGCGTCGGGCCGGTCTGGTTCATGTAGTCGGTGCGCTCGTCCGCGGACATCACCAGCGGCGCCTCGACCGGCTCGCCCTGCAGCGCGCGGATCAGGTCGTCCCGCATCTCGCCGGCCGTCTGGTAGCGGTTGAACGGGTTCTTCGCGAGCGCCTTCAGCGCGATCGCGTCGAGCGCCGCCGGCACCGCGGGGTTGATCTCCGACGGCGTCCTCGGGTCCTCGCGCACGTGCTGGTAGGCGACCGCCACCGGGGAGTCGCCGGTGAACGGCGGCTGCCCGGTGAGCAGCTCGAAGAGCACGCATCCGGTGGAGTAGACGTCCGAGCGCGCGTCGACCTGCTCGCCGCGCGCCTGCTCCGGCGACAGGTACTGCGCGGTGCCGATGACGGCGGCGGTCTGCGTCATCGCGGGCTGGGCGTCCGAGAGCGCCCGGGCGATGCCGAAGTCCATCACCTTGACCGCCCCGGACGGGGTGATCATGACGTTGGCCGGCTTCACGTCGCGGTGGATGATCCCGTGCCGGTGGGAGAAGTCCAGCGCCGAGCACACGTCGGCGACGACCTCGCAGACCCGGTAGGGGTCCATCGGTCCGCCGGACTTGACGATGTCGCGCAGCGTCCGCCCGGCGACGTACTCCATGACGATGTAGGGCAGCGGGATGTCGTCCGCCCAGGTCTCGCCGGTGTCGTAGACCGCGACGATCGCGGGGTGGTTCAGCGCGGCGGCGTTCTGGGCCTCGCGCTGGAACCGGATCTGGAACTGCGGGTCGCGGGCGAGGTCGGCGCGCAGCACCTTGATGGCCACGTCGCGCCCCAGGCGCACGTCACGCCCGCCGTGCACCTCGGACATGCCGCCGTAGCCCAGGGCCGGGCCGAGCTCGTACCGGTCGGACAGGAGGCGGGGAGTGGTCATCCGAACTCCTGACAGGTCACGGTGATCGTGTCACCGCGCCGGACGTCACCGGTGGGGGACACGTAGAGCACCCGGCAGGCTGACGGGTCGCTCGGCTTGGAGCCCAGGACGGTCCGGACCTCGGGGTCCAGGCCGTCCTCGCGCAGCGCGGCGACCGCCACGGAGGCCGGCCGTCCCACGTAGTCGATGTTGCTGACGGCGACGGTGTTGCCAGACGCCGAGCTCGTCGCCGTCGTCGTGCGGCTCGCCCGGGTGGTCGTGGTCGGCGCCGCGGTCGTCGTCGTGGTCGTGGGGGTGGCCACCGGGGCGGGCGGCGGGCTGGTGTCGGTGTTGGAGAGCAGCACGTAGCCGGCGACGGCGAGCAGCGCGACGACGAGCGCGATCGCCGCCACCGCGCCCCACGGGCCGCGGCGGGGGGAGGCCGCCGGCGCGTTGTCCCAGCGGTCCGGACGCCGCGGCGACGAGGGCTGGGGCTCGCGGGTGGTGGCCGGCGCGATGCGGGTCGCCGGGTTGACGGCCTCGGTCGCCGCGGTCACCGCGCCCGGGCGGGGCACCGGCTCGCCGCGGCGCACGGCCGACACCGCGCGGGCGAACTCCCCGCCGGTGGCGTAGCGCCCGCGCGGGTCCTTGGTGAGGGTCAGCTCGATGAGCTGGCGCACCACCGGGGGGACATCGGGCGGCAGCGGGGGCAGCGGGTCGCGGATGTGCATCATCGCGACGGTCACGGCGTTCTCGGACAGGAACGGCCGGCGTCCCGCGAGGCACTCGTAGCCGACGACGCCGAGGGAGTAGACGTCCGACGCCGGGCCCGCGTCCCCGCCGCCCGCCTGCTCGGGGGCGATGTAGTGCGCGGTCCCCATGACCATGCCCGAGCGGGTGACCGGGGCCGCGTCGACGGCCTTGGCGATCCCGAAGTCGGTG
>NZ_JBVPVA010000188.1:0-2009 GCF_055612215.1 Actinomycetospora sp.
GGAGGTCACCGAGGAGGACATGTACGCCGAGGCACACGCCGAGCCGGGATCGGGCGAGCCGGTGGTCCGTCGCGACCCCGACGACATCGTCATGGAGCTGCTCACCGAGCAGCTCGGCGCGCGGCGGGTCGACGGGCGCTAGTCGCTCGAGCGCTCTGCTCCCGCCGGAGCGGTTGATCAGGAGCACGTGAGGCGCGTCCGCGTGCCGTTGATCATGCGCAGTGTGCCCCTCGGCGGGTGTCAGCCCAGGACCCGCCCGAGGAAGTCGATCGCACGCGGGTAGGCGTCGAGCCGGTTGACCCGCTTCGCGAGGCCGTGGCCCTCGTCGTCGTAGACCACCAGCTCCACGTCGACGCCGTTCTCCCGGACCGCCGCCGCGACCTGCTCGGCCTCCGAGAGCGGCACCCGCGGGTCGTTGCGGCCGTGGATGACGAACAGCGGCGCGCGCACGTCGGAGATCCGGTTCAGCGGCGAGGCGGACTCGAGGAACTCACGGTTGCGCTCGAGCGAGCCGTACTCCCGCTCGCGGTGGGCCCGCCGGTACGGCGAGGTGTTCTCCAGGAACGTGACCAGCGACGAGATCCCGACGATGTCGACGCCCGCGGCCCAGCGCTCCGGCTGGAACGCCACGCCGGCGAGCACCATGTACCCGCCGTACGACCCGCCCCAGAGCGCCGACCGCGCCGGGTCGAGGTCGAGCGAGGGCAGGAAGTCGTGGATCGCGGCGAGGTCGGCGACGGAGTCCAGCCGGCGCTCGACGTCGTCGAGGGAGTACCAGCGCTTCCCGTAGCCGACCGACCCGCGGACGTTCGGCACGAGCACCGTGTGCCCCTGGGCGGCGAGCGCCTGCACGACCGGGGAGAACGAGCGCACGGACTGGCCCTCGGGCCCGCCGTGCACGATCAGCACGCTCGACCCGGTCGGTGCGTCCGGGGCGTAGACGAAGCACGGCACCGTCTCGCCGTCGGGGGTCGGGACGCCGACGCTGGTGGGCGTGACCAGCTCGAGGCCCTCGAGGTCGCCGGCCGAGGAGGCGACGGTCCCCGTGCGCCCGGTGCGCGCGTCGACGAGCACGACGTCCGCCGGCACCGTGGGGGAGGTCCACGTCAGCGCCAGGCCCTGTGAGTCGGCCGACCACCGCGGCACGGTGAGGTAGTCGGCGACCCCGACGCCGGGGGTGACGACGTCCACGCGGTGCTCGCCGGTCACCGCGTCGTGGATCGCGAGCCGGGAGGCGCCGTCGTCGTCGGTGACGACGAGCAGGTGCGCGCCGTCGGGGGAGAGGCGTCCGGTGACGTCGTGGGCGTCGTCGGTGACGAGGTAGTCGAGCGCACCGGTGTCCGGGTCGAGGCGGGCGATCCCGGTGCGGTCGCGGCCGGTGTTGGTGGTGACGACCGCGGCCGAGGAGTCGGGCAGCCACTGCAGGCCGCCGAACAGGGCGGGCTCGTCGGCCGGGGTGACCTCGCGGGTGTCGGCTCCTGCGAGCAGCAGCACCTGCGAGCTCATCGCGGGGGTCCCGGGGCGGGTCATCAGCGCGCGGGAGCCGTCCGGGGCGACGGCCGCGCCGCCGACCATGCCCCCGCCGTCGTAGAGGACCGTCTCGGTGGCGGCCGACACGTCGCGCAGTACGAGGTCGAAGTCGACGCCGTTGCGGCGGTTCGTCGCGTAGACGACGCGCCCGCCCTCGAGGACCTCGGCGAGGGAGTGGATGAAGGCGGGGTCGCGGACGAGGGGCTCGAGGTCGTCCTCACCCAGCGGGTGCTCGACGTCGTCGGGGCGCAGGAGGGAGAGCTGCGCGCGCTCGTCGCCGGCGGAGTCGTGGGAGACCACGACGGTGCGCGGTGAGACGCCCTTGAGGTAGCGGCCCGAGCACGCGCCGGGGAGGGCGGTGAGGGTCGTCCGCTCGCCGTCGGGGCTGAGCTCGACGAGTTGCACCGACCCGGAGGTGTCGTCACCGGCGAGGACGCGGCCGTCGGCGCCGACGTCGAACGCGCGCCAGGTGCGGGCGG
>NZ_JBVPVA010000213.1:0-1226 GCF_055612215.1 Actinomycetospora sp.
GGGTCCCGATCGGGCGCCGAGCGGTCTAGGCTCGGTCCGTTCCGCGAGCAGCGCCCGGACCGAGGGGGCACGCCATGCCGATCAACCACACGTCGTCGCCGTTCGTCCCATCCGCCAACGACGCACCAGACGGCATGCCCGAGCTCGAGGCGGGCGCGCACCGCGACGCGCGCTCGGGCAGCTGCGAGATGGAGTACGTCTCCGTCCTGGCCGGTGAGCGCTTCACCGACCGGCCCCGCTGCACCCACCCCGCGGTGGCCGCGCTCGCGTGGCAGGTCAACGACGCGGTGTCGCACGAGGCGCGGCAGCACCTCGGCCTGCGCGCGGTCGAGCTCGTCGGCGCGGGGCGGGACCTGGACGGCCCGGTCCGCCCGGTCGTGCTCGCCGCCGTCGCCCGCGCGGGCCTGCGTCTGGACCCGACGAGCCGCTTCTTCACCCGCCTCGCGCGCCGCGTGGAGGAGGCCCAGGCGAAGGCCGCGCAGCGCCGCGCCGAGGGCCGGGACGCCGGGGACGGCGCGGGCGGGCGCCTCGCCACCCTGCTTCACGTCGGCCCGGTGAACCACGCCTGCGCCCACCTGCTCGTCGCGTCGCGCGCGGCCGGGCTGGACGCGGCGGCCCGGGACGCGGTCCTGGTCGACCTGCTGGACGACTGCCTCGCCGCGGTGCGGGCCGGACGGGTCCCGACGCCGACGGTGGTCCCGGCGGGCTGAACCCCGTGTCGGAACGGTCGCGTCACTGACACCGGACGTCCCGGCAGCGACGCGGTGTGCGCTCGTCAGCCGAGCTTCAGGCAGCCCCCGAGCACCGGCTCGAGGCAGACCTTCGCCAGCGGTGCGCTCGAGGACCCCGACGAACCGGACCCGCCCGAGGCGCGCGCCGCCGACGAGTCCGACGAGCCGGACCCCGACGACGCCGCGGGCGCGGGCTTCGCGGGCGCCGGCGGGGACCCCGCGGCCGGGCGGGCCGCCTCGGCCGAGGGCGCGGGACGTCCGGCAGCCGCCGCGGCCGGGCGCCCGGGCGTCGCGGTGGCGGCCCGCGTGGCGGGCGGAGCGGCGGCGGGCGGAGCGGAGACGGGCGGCCGCGCCCCCGCGGGGGCGGGCAGCCCCCTGGCCGCGGCCACGGGGTCGAGTGCCGGGTCGAGGGCCGGGGCGCCGGCGCCGGGAGCGACCGCCGCGGGCGGGCCGCCCAGCTCCCACGGCTCCGGGAACCCGACCGGGGCGAGCGTC
>NZ_JBVPVA010000215.1:0-25940 GCF_055612215.1 Actinomycetospora sp.
CGGGGCGCGCTCGGGGGCGAGCAGGGTGGCGGGGTGGTCGGCGAACGTGACCACCCCGCACGCAAGCCCGCCCCGAACGGCGTGGCGCCGGCACTCGGCGATCAGTCGCCGGTGCCCCCGGTGCACACCGTCGAACATCCCGATGGCGACCGCGGCCGGTCCGGCGCCGACGTCGGCCGGGTCCATCGCGATCCGGGCCCGCACGGTCTCAGGCAGCGTCGCGGTCATGTCGTCCTCGATCCCGGTGTGCCGGTGTCCGCCGGTCAGACCGGTGAGGGCTGCTTGTAGTAGCCGTCCCGGACGTCCTGCTCGCGCGCGTACTCCGGCTGGTACTTGACCGACGCGTAGTGCGAGGACTTCTCGGCCGCGGCGGCGCGCTCCGCGAGCTCCTCGGTGTCACCGAAACCGAGCACCTCGCGTGCGAGATCGGTCAGTGGCCCGTCGACCTGGTACTCGGTGCGCTGCATGGTCAGCAGCCGGACGAGGTAGAGCGGTGTCCCGTTGAACTTCTCGAACATCTCGTGCCGGGCGCCCCACTGGGTCAGGTACCGCTCGCTGATCTGCCGGAAGATGCTCACGCGGTCGCGGGCGCTGATGGCCGAGCCGCGCAGGGCCTCCTCGAGCTTCGGACCCAGGTACGGATGGTCGAAGTCCGCCTTCGTCGGGGCCATCACGACCCCCCGTCCGCAGAAGTCGATCAGCTGGTTGATGACGTCGTGGATCTTCTCCAGGTAGTGGGCCCGGCCGAGGTCGACGTAGATGTTGTTCGGCTTGTACAGCCCGCCCGCGGTCAGGAAGCCGGTGTCCTCGGCGGCGATCGTGAAGGCCTTGCAGGTCTCGCGGAACCGCACGATGTCGGCGAGCTGGGAGGCGACGATCGGGCTGGCGTTCGTCCCGAGGGCGCTGGTCAGCAGCAGGGCGAGCCCGACGATCAGCTCGGCGTGCACGGTGTGCCGGATCTGGGTCTCGATGTGCACCCAGTCGAACTGCCGCTGCGGGTACCACTTGGCGTGGTCGGGATTCCCGACGTGCTGGACGCGCTCCCAGGGGATGAACACGTCGTCGAAGTAGGCCATGCCGTCGAGCTCGTCGCCGATCGTCGACAGCGGACGGTCGTACGGGTCGGCGTCGGGGGTCGCGTTGGACTGCCGGCAGACGAGCGAGAGGCCCTCCGAGCTCACCGGCACGAGGGCGTAGACCGTCTGGTCCGCGGTCTGCCCCGGCCGCCACAGGTTGCCGATCAGCAGTTCGTTGACGAAGGCGATCGAGGTGCCGATCGCCTTCCACCCCCGCACCACGATGCCGCCATCGTCCTGGGAGACCACGCTGAGCATCGGGGTCTCGGCCAGGGCGTCCTCGCGGCCCCGGTCGAACTGCACGTCGACGAACATCGGGGACAGCGCGATGTCGTCGGTGGTGACCCGCTTCCACTGGTCGCGGATGTTCTGGGCGAACGGGATCCGACGCCCGTCGGCGGGCCGCGCGTTGTCCTCCCACGGCTGGGGGTCGTCGACCTGCGCGTACATGACCACGTGCATGCCGGCCGGCGGCCGGGTGAAGATGCCGCCCTTGAAGTGGCGGAACCAGAACTCGTGGAACGCGCGACGCCGGACGGCGTCCTCCTTGGAGCGGGGCAGGAACCAGTGCATGCTCCTGCGCTCGCCGTCGTCGTCCACGAAGGTCAGCACGTCCTGGTGCTGCGGGTCGTGGTGCATGTCGTAGTACTCCGCGATGGCCCGCGCGTAGCCGGCCGTCTTCGGGTGCGTGGTGACGTCGGCGATGAATTCGCCGCCGACGTACACCTGTCGGGCGTCCCGCAGGGACTCCAGGTACTCCGCGCCGGTCCTCATGATCTGCTCCTGTCGCTGTCGGTGGGGAATGTCGAGAGAGAGAGAGAGGGTTCAGGACGCCTCGTCGTAGGGCACGAACCGGCCGAACCGGCCGCGGAAATAGGAGAGCGGGGCCGGGGCGGGGCTGGTGACGGCCTCCAGGACCTCCGCGACGAAGATTCGGTGCGTGCCGCCTTCCACCTCGTCCACCACCCGGCACGCCATGTGGGCGATGGCCTCCTCGAGGCGAGCGCCGTAGGGCGTCGGCGTCCAGTCGACGTCACGGAACTTGTCGGCCCCGGCGGTGGCGAAGTTCAGCGCGAGAGCGCCCTTGCCCTCGCCGAGGATGTTGATCGTGAAATGTCCGCCGGCCCGGATCGCCGCGTGGGTACCGAGGCGCTGATTGAGGCAGGCCAGCACCATCGGCGGTTCCGCGCACAGGGACGAGACGGCGCTGATCGTCGCGCCGAACTGTTCTCCGTCGCGTTCGGCGGTCACGACGGTGACGCCACTGGCGAAATGGCCGACGGCCCTGCGGAACTCGGCCGGGCCGAGCGTGGGTGCACTGTGCTCCATTGCTCCTCCGATACCGCGTGAATTGTCGGTTGGATGTGTTCAGTGACATTAGGGGCGTCCGGGACTACGGTCCAACAGATGTCACCGATGAGAACCATCGGTCTCGCCGATGGGAGACGGCCGTGCACGATCTCCGCGCTGTCGACCTGAACCTGCTCGTCGACCTCGACGCGCTGCTCGCGACCAGGAGCGTCACGGCGGCCGGGCGCCGGCTGAACCTCAGCCAGTCGGCGATGAGCGGCTCGCTGGCGCGACTGCGCAAGCTCTTCGACGACCCACTGCTGGTCCGCAACGGCCGGACCCTGATCCCGACGGCCCGGGCCGAGGCCCTCGCCGGCCCGGTCCGGGAGATCCTCCGTCAGGCCACCGCAGTGATGGCGTCCTCGGAGCAGTTCGTCGCGGCCACCGCGACCCGCACCTTCTCGGTGAGCGCGTCCGACTACGCGACGGCCACGCTGATCGCCCCGATGCTCCGGACCCTGTCGGCCGAGGCGCCGAACGTGACCATCAACGTTCGCCCCCGCTCCGAGGACGTGCACACCCTCCTGCGTGAGGACCGCGCCGATCTCGCGATCGAGCCGGCGGAGATCATGGGCGGGACGCGGTTGCCGTCCGCGCCGCTGTTCCGTGACCGATGGCGCTGCGCCCTCGACGCGGACGTGAACGTCGCGGCCGTCCGCGACGGCCTCGACCTGGCGCTCTTCGAGCAGCTGCCGCACATCGTCTACTCGATCGGCCAGGACATGCGGCTGAACCTGGCCGACCAGCACCTGGCCGATCTCGGCCTGGAACGGCGCGTCGAGCTGATCATCGAGAGCTTCCTGCTGGTCCCGGTGCTGGTCCGGGGCACGGCGATGGTGAGCCTGGTCCTCGAGCGCTCGGCCCGGCTGACGAGGGTCGACGGCGTGGTCCTCGTGGATCCGCCGGTCCCGGTCCCCGACATCAACGAGTCGATGTACTGGAACCCCCGGCACACCAACGATCCCGGGCACCGGTGGCTCCGCCGGCGCGTCGCCGCTGCGGCGGCGGCGTTGACGCCCGTGGGGCTCGGGTCCGACGCCGCCGGGCGTGACGTGTGACGGCGGCGGATGGGCCCGTCAGGCCCCGACGCCGGCTCAGACGGGGTGGGCCAGCACGACGAGCGCGCTCATGCGGGCCGAGACCGGCCCGTGGCCGAGCAGCGCGGTCATCTCGGTGCGCATCAGCCGCGTCGTCGCGTCGAGGTCGCCCCGAGCCAGGAGCTCGCCCCGCAGCGGCGTCCCCGTGCAGAAGCCGGTGGCGACGTCCGCCGCCGAGACCGCGTGCCCCTCCAGCGTCACGGTCTCGACCAGGTCCACCACGTACCCGGCCTCGCGTAGGTGCCCGCACACGACGTCCGGGTCGGCGTAGCCGTGGGGGACCTTCGTCAGGAACGGGGGCACGTCACCGGGGAACACCCGTCCGAGGGCCTCGACCACGGCCCGGTCGAACCCGTGGGTCCCGATCCGGTCCCAGGTGTTCACCAGCAGGCTCCCGCCCGGCGCCAGGACCCGGGCGAGCTCGCGGTAGGCCCGGGGCTTGTCCGGGAGGAACATCACCCCGAACTGGCACACGACGAGGTCGAACGAGTCGTCGGAGAAGGGGAGGTCCGACGCGTCGGCCGGCTCCCACCGCGCCTGCGGCACCCGCCGGGCCCCCGTCGCGACCATTGCCGGGTTGAGGTCGGTCGCCGTCACCTCCGCGCTCGGCGCCGCGGCGACGAGCTCGGCGGTCACGATCCCGGTGCCGGCGGCGATCTCCAGCACCCGTGCCGGCCGGAGGCGCGCCGCCCGCCGCGCCAGGTCCCGGGCGAACGGGCGGAAGACGGCGTCCCCGAGGTACCGGTCGTAGACATCGGGCATCGAGTCCACCCACCGGCTGTCCGCGGCCTCGGTCACCGGCACAGTTGTGGCACGGCGGACGGCCGGCGACAAGCCTCGTCCCGTCCCTGCCTCCCGCTGCGCAGTACGTTCGCCGACGCGGTCGCCGAGCCGATCCCAGGACGGAGGGGAGTCGTGGCCGAGCAGGACACGGTCGCGGTGGTGACCGGCGCGAACCGGGGGATCGGTCTCGAGGTGGTGCGCCGGCTCGCGACGCGGGGCTGGACCGTCGTCCTCGGCTCCCGCGACGTCGAACGCGGCCGGCGGGCCGCGCAGGGGCTCGACGGGGTCGTCGTGCGGCCGCTCGACGTCGCGGATGCCGCCTCGGTGGCGGCCCTGGCCGACTGGCTGCGCGCCGGGCACGGTGGTCTCGACGTGCTCGTGAACAACGCGGGGATCCACTACGACACCGGGCAGCGCGCGGCGACGGCCGATCTGGCCGTGGCCGAGGAGGCGTTGCAGGTCAACGTGCTCGGCGCCTGGCGGATGGTGGTCGCGTGCGGCCCGTTGCTGCGCCCGGGGGCCCGCGTCGTGAACCTCTCCAGCGGTGCCGGCTCGTTCGGGGAGACGGCGGGCGGCGCGGGCGTGCCCGCCTACTCGGTGTCCAAGGCGGCCCTGGACATGCTCACCGTCAAGCTCGCCGCCGATCTGCGCCCTCGCGGCGTCCTCGTCAACGCGGTCTGTCCCGGCTGGGTCGCCACGGACATGGGTGGCGTCGGCGGGCGACCCCTGGCCGAGGGCGCGGCGAGCGTCCTGTACGCCGTCGACCTCCCGCCCGACGGTCCGACCGGCACCTTCACCCGCGACGGAGCGCCCGTGCCCTGGTGAACGGGCCGCGTGTGGTCCACGCCACGCGCGGCGCCGGGGGCCGGTGGGCATCTCCGGGGGGACGGCACACCGGCTGTGCCGCCCGGACGCGGAGGACGGACACCATGGACGATCTGATCGACAGGGTGCTCCACTACGCCACGATGCCGCTCTGGGGACCCGCGTGCGTCGTCATGCGGGCCCTCGACGCCTGCGTCGGCGAGACCTACGACCGGGCCCTCGGGCTCGCCGCGACGACCGCCGAGCGCGTCGCGGAGCACACGACGGCCCGCGAAGCCCACCCCGAGCTCGTCCGGGCGGCCTAACGGCGCGCCACCCGCGAGAGCACGTCGGGGTCGGCGAGCAGCTCGATCTCGCGGACCCGGCCCTCGACGACGGTGAAGGCGAAGACGACCTTGACCTCGCCCCGGTACTGCCACACGGCGGCCGCGGCCCCGTCGAGCGCGGCCGGGAGGGCGGCGCGGGCACGGCCGGCGAAGAACTCGGCCACCGCGCGGGCCCCCGTCACCCGGCCGGCGTCGCCGCCCATCGCGAGCGCCGCGTCGTCGGCGCGTACCTCGGCGTCGGGGTCGAGCAGCTCGAGCAGCGCCGCGAACTCGTTGTCGCGCGAGGCCGCCATGAACGCGTCGACCACGACCGTGTCGCCCGGCACGAGGTCGCCCCGCGGTTCGGGGGTCTGGAGCCGGCGCCGGGCGCGGCTGGCGAGCTGGCGGGTGGCGACCGCGGAGCGGCCGAGGATCGGCGCGATCTGGTCGAACGGCACGCCGAACACGTCGCGCAGCACGTAGGCCACCCGTTCGGCGGGGGCGAGGGTGTCGAGCAGGACCCGCATGGCCTGCCCGACCGCGTCGGCGAGCTCGACCTCCTCGGCCGGGGTGGGCGCGCTGTCGACCACGTCGGTCCCGTCCGGCCAGTCGTCCTCACGCCGCGAGGTGCGGCTGCGCAGGACGTCGAGACAGATGCGCGACACGACGGTGGTCAACCAGCCGGGGACGTTGTCGACCGCCTCGCCGTCCGCGTCGTCGGCCCGGCTCACCGTGCGGTCGAGCCGGAGCCAGGCCTCCTGCACCGCGTCGTCGGCCGCGTGACCGTCGCCCAGCATCTGGCGCGCCAGGCGCCGCAATCGTGGTCGCTCGGCCTCGAAACGATCGGCCAGATCCTCGCCCATCGGTCACAACCTCCTCGGCTCGTCCGTCACCCCCTCGACGGACCGCACGACCCGACCGTGACAGGAGACCCGATGTCCATCCGATCCATCACCCTCGAGACCTCCGACCTCGCCACCGCGCAGGAGTTCTACGCCGCCCTCGACGTGGCCACGCCCGTGGCCCTCCGGGCGTCGACGGCCCCCACCAGCGGCTTCCGCGGCTTCACCCTGTCCCTGCTCGTGCCGCAGCCCTCCACGGTCGACGCCCTGGTCGGCGCGGCGCAGGCGGCCGGCGCCACCGTCCGCACGCCGGTCACGAAGAGCTTCTGGGGTTACGGCGGCGTCGTGCAGGCCCCCGACGGGGCGCTCTGGAAGGTGGCCACCTCGTCGAAGAAGGAGGTCGGCGCCGACCGGACGCGGATCGACGACGTCGTGCTCCTCCTCGGTGTCGAGGACGTCAAGGCGAGCAAGCGGTTCTACGTCGAGCACGGCCTGACCGTGAAGCGCAGCTTCGGGAGCAAGTACGTCGAGTTCGACGCGCCGGCCTCGTCGGTGAAGCTCGCTCTCTACGGCCGGCGCGCCCTCGCGAAGGACGCGGGCGTCCCCGTCGAGGGCAGCGGGTCGCACCGGATCGCGCTCGTCAGCGACCTCGGGTCGTTCACCGACCCGGACGGCTTCGCCTGGGAGCCCTCGACGGTCGCGGCCACCGCCTGATCCGGCCGGCGAAACTTTTTTCCGCGGCGGTGTCGAACGGCGTCGAGCCCGTTCGTGGTGTGGGTGAGAGACCGGCACGAGCCGGTCCCGCACCCACCCGGAGGTCCTCATGTCCACCACCACCGCCACCCACGCCCCGACCACCGCCGCCCCGGCCGTCCCCGGCCTCGGCTCGCTGCTCCTGACCGGCTCGATCGCGGCCGTCGCGGCGGCCGCGGCCACCGCGGCCGTCGCCGCCGCGGGCCAGGCCGTCGGTCTGAGCACGGCGGTCGGCGGCGCGCCGATCCCCACGTCCGGGTTCGCGGTCCTGACGCTGATCTTCTCGGTGGTCGGGCTGGTCATCGCCACCGCGCTGCGGCGCTTCGCCCGCCACCCGCGCACCGCGTGGATCCGCAGCACCGTTGCGCTGACCGCGCTGTCCTTCGTCCCCGACCTGCTCGTCGACGCCGCCGTGAGCACGAGGGTGCTCCTGATCGTGACCCACGTCGTCGCCGCTGCCATCGTGATCCCCGCCGTCGCCCGCCGGCTGGCGTGACGACCACCCACCCGGCACACCGGACCGAGAGGAGCACGTCATGCACTACCTGATGAGTGTCGAGCACGACCAGAGCGGGCCCGCGCCCACCGACGCCGAGATGGAGCGGTCGTTCGGGCGGGTCGGCGCGGTCAACGACGAGATGAAGGCGCAGGGGGTCTGGGTCTTCGCCGGGGGCCTGCTGCCCTACGACAGCGCAACCGTGGTCCGCGTCGAGAACGGGACGACCACCATGACCGACGGGCCGTTCATCGAGACGAAGGAGCAGCTCGCCGGGTTCTGGGTCATCGACGTCGACGACCTGGACGCCGCGCTGGCCTGGGCCGAGAAGTGCGCGGAGGCCTGCGAGGCACCGATCGAGGTCCGTCCCTTCGACGGGCTCGCCTGACCGGGACCCATGGACCTGACGAGCGTCTACCGGGCCGAGTACGGCCGCTGCGTCGCCACCCTGACACGCCTCCTCGGCGACATCGGGCTCGCCGAGGAGGCCGTGCAGGACGCGTTCGCGGTGGCGATGGAGCGCTGGGAGGTGCTCCCGCCCAACTCCGGCGCCTGGATCGTCACCACCGCCCGCAACCGGGCGATCGACCGCATCCGCCGTGAGTCCACCCGCGAGGCCCGCCACGCGCAGTCCCTGTTGTTGCACGACCCCGACGAGCCGGACGAGGAGGTGGGACCGGTGCGCGACGACCAGCTGCGGCTGATCTTCACCTGCTGCCACCCGGCGCTCTCGCCACTCGCGCAGACCGCGCTCACCCTCCGCCTGCTCGGCGGGCTCGAGGTCCCGGAGATCGCCCGCGCCTACGTCGCCCCCGAGGCGACGATCTCGCAGCGGATCGTGCGGGCCAAGAAGAAGATCCGGGACGCCGGCATCCCGTACCGGGTGCCCGGCGAGGCGGAGCTCCCCGATCGGCTGCCGCCGGTGCTGACCGTGCTGTACCTGATCTTCAACGAGGGTTACACCGCGACGACGGGGCCGCTGCTGCGCACCGACCTGTCCGCGGAGGCGGTGCGGCTGACGCGGGCACTCGCCGACCTCATGCCCGACGAGCCCGAGGTCCTCGGCCTGCTCGCGCTGCTGCTGCTCACCGAGGCCCGCCGCCCGGCCCGCGTGGGCCCCGCCGGCGAGCTGGTGACGCTCGCCGAGCAGGACCGCACCCTGTGGGACCGCGACCTGATCGCCGAGGGGCACGAGCTCGTCCGCCGTTGCCTGCGCCGCAACCGTCCCGGCCCGTACCAGATCCAGGCCGCCATCAACGCGGTGCACACCGACGGCCCGGCCACCGACTGGCGCCAGGTGCTGGCCCTCTACGACCAGCTCCTGGTGCAGACCCCGACGCCGATCGTCGCGCTCAACCGGGCCGTGGCGGTGGCCGAGGTGCACGGGCCCGAGGCCGCGCTGGCCGCCGTCGAGGAGCTCGACATCCCGGGCTACCACCTGCTGCCCGCCACCCGCGCGGACCTGCTGGCCCGGTTGGACCGTCCCGCCGAGGCCCGTGCCGCCTACGACGAGGCCATCACGCTGACCGGCAACGACGCCGAGCGCGCGTTCCTGCAGGGACGCCGCGACCGGCTCACGTCATGAGCGTCACCGCGCCCCGAGGGTCTTGCCCGCCTGGGTCGCGGCGTCCTCGGCGGCCTGCTTCATCTGGTCGGCGAGCGCGGTGAACTCGTCGAGGGCGGGGTTGACGCCGACGAGCGTGAACTCGCGCTCGATGACCGTGAGGTCGGCGCCCCAGACGTCGGCGAGGATGCGCTGCAGGTAGGCGGTGCTGTGGTCCCAGCCCTCGCGCGGGGTGCCCGGACCGTAGGCGCCACCTCGGGTGGTCAGGAGCACGACCGGGGTGCCCTCGAGCAGGCGGGCGCCCGGTCCCGCGCCGGCGAGCACGAGGTCGACCCAGACCTTGACGTGCTGGGAGACGCCGAAGTTGTAGAGCGGGAGCGCCAGGACGGCGGCGTCGGCGTCGCGCAGTTCCGCGGCGAGGGTCGTGGCCAGCTCCAGCGCCTCCCGCTGCTCGGGGGTGCGCTCGTCCTCCGGGGTGAAGGACCCCGCGATGGCCAGGGCCCAGGCCTCGGAGGGCAGGGGCTTCTGGCCGAGGTGGCGGGCGACGACCGTCTCCTCCGGCCGGGCGGCGCTGAACTCGGCGACGACGAGGTCGGCGAGGGCGCTGCTGGCCGAGCGGGGGCCCTGGATGCTGGCGTCGATGCGGAGCAGGGTCACGGGGTTCTCCTGGTGGAACGCGGGTGGACGTCGGTCGCTCTGAACTTGAAGCTGCAAGTTGGACCGTACGCGCGCCGATTTGAATATTCAAGTCGACGGTAGGATGCGGTGGTGGCGGACGACCCGGAGGTCCAGCAGGTGCGGTGGCTCTCGCCCGAGCAGCTGCAGGAGTGGGTCGCGGTCATGGGCCTGGTGATGACGCTGCCGGCGAGCCTCGACGCGCAGCTGCGCAGGGAGGCGGGGCTCAACCTGTTCGAGTACCACGTGCTGGTCGAGCTCGCCGAGACCGAGGGCGGGATGCGCGTGATGAGCGAGCTCGCGGTCCACACCCGGGGGTCGCTCTCCCGGTTGTCGCACGCGGTGTCGCGTCTGGAGGCCGCGGGCTGGGTGGAGCGGCGGGCGTGCGGGGGCGCGGGCCGGCGGACCGAGGCGCGCCTCACCCCGGCCGGTCGGGAGAAGCTCGAGCAGAGCGCCCCGGGCCACGTGCGCGAGGCCCGCCGGCTGGTGATCGACGCCCTGACCCCCGAGCAGCTCGAGGATCTGGGGGCCGCGGCGCGGGCGATCGTCGCCGTGACCGACCCCGAGATCGCGGCGACCCTGCCAGAGCCCGCGCCGTCGCGCGGTACTCCTCGGGGCTGACCGCCTCCGGGTGCCCGGGTCCGGCGCTCTGCGGGGCCCCCGGGACGATGGTGCTTGCGACGACGGCGAGGGAGCGGGCATGCGGGTGGGCATCTTGACCGGCGGGGGTGACTGCCCGGGGTTGAACGCGGTGATCCGCGCGATCGTGCGGCGGGGGATCCCGGAGTACGGGTACGAGTTCGTCGGATTCCTCGACGGGTGGCGCGGCCCGCTCGAGGGGCTGAGCAAGCCGCTCGACGTCTCGGCCGTGCGCGGGCTGCTCCCGCGCGGCGGCACGATCCTCGGGTCGTCGCGGACCAACCCGTTCGCGATCGAGGACGGCGTGGCCCGCATCCAGGCGAACCTGACCGAGCTCGGCGTCGACGCCCTCGTGGCGATCGGCGGCGAGGACACCCTCGGCGTCGCGAACCGGCTCCACGAGCTCGGCGTCAACGTCGTCGGGGTGCCCAAGACGATCGACAACGACCTCTCGGGCACCGACTACACCTTCGGCTTCGACACCGCGGTCGAGATCGCGACCGAGGCCATCGACCGGCTGCACACCACCGCCGAGTCCCACCACCGCACGCTGATCGTGGAGGTGATGGGCCGGCACGCGGGCTGGATCGCGCTGCACGCCGGGATGGCGGGCGGCGCCAACGCGATCCTCATCCCCGAGGTCCGCTTCGACATCGAGCAGGTGTGCAGCTGGGTGGAGAGCCGGTTCCGGCTGGAGTACGCCCCGATCATCGTCGTCTCCGAGGGCGCGATGCCACAGGACGGCGACGAGGTGCTGCTGTCCGGGGTGAAGGACGCCTTCGGGCACGCCCGGCTCGGTGGCGTCGGCGACTGGCTGGGTCGCGAGATCGAGGCGCGCACCGGCAAGGAGGCCCGGACCACGGTGCTCGGGCACGTGCAGCGCGGGGGCACCCCCACCGCGCGCGACCGGTGGCTCGCCACCCGCTTCGGGCTGCACGCCGTCGACGCGGTCGCCGCGGGCGGATGGGGTCAGATGACCGCGCTGCGCGGCACCGACATCGTCATGGTGCCCCTCGGGGAGGCGACCCGGGAGCTCAAGCTCGTCGACCCGGCCCTGTACGCGGAGGCCGCGGTCTTCTTCGGCTGAGGGGTCCCGTGGCTGCCGTGCGGGTCCTGACGCTGGCCGTGGTCACTCTCCTGGCCGTGTGCTCCGGCTGCGCGCCCTCGCCGTCGGGACCGGGGGCGAGCGCCGACCTGCGGGTCATGACGTGGAACGTGCTGACCGCCCGGTTCGACCCGCCGGACTGGGCCGGGACGATCGCCGCGTGGCGCCCGGCCGTCGTCGGGTTGCAGGAGATCTGCGCGGGGGAGGCGGTCGCCCTCGCCGACCTGCTGCGCACCGAGTACGGCCTGCCCTACGTCGCGGTGCCCGGGCCGATCCGGCCGACCCCGGTCGAGGACGCCGACCCGGTCAACGCCGCACTGCGCCGCCCCTGTCACGACGGTGGCGTGGTGCAGTACGGGCTCGCCGTGCTGACGCTGCTGCCGGTGACCGCCGTGTCGACCGAGCTGTACCCGCCGGATCACCGCGACGAGCAGCGCGGCGACCAGCGGCTGACGGTCCGCGCGCCGACGGGCGGCCCGATCACGGTGTACAACACCCACGTCGGACTGGCCGGGGTCCAGGGGGCCCAGATCCGGGACCTCGCCGGCCGGGCCCTCCGGGAGCCGGGACCCACCGTCGTCCTCGGTGACCTCAACGTGAGCCAGGCGGGTGACCCCGGCGCCCTAGCCCCGCTCCGGGACGGCTTCGCCGAGGTCGACCCGGGGGAGCGGCTGCGCACGTCCCCGAACGATCCCGACGACCCGGACGCCGCGCCCGTCGACGAGATCGACCACGTGTTCGTCCGGGGTCTCGCGGTGGTCGCACCTGCCGCCGCGCCGTGGACCCCGTCGTCGGACCACCGGCCGCTGATCGGGACCCTGCGTCCGTAGGGTCACGGCGTCGGCCAGACGCACCGCGCCCCGACCCAGGTGGACAGCACCGCGGTGTCCGCGATCGTCGCCGGGTCGACGGTGAGGACGTCCCGGTCGAGGACGGTGAAGTCCGCCAGTAGACCGGGCACGAGCCGGCCCTTCAGGGCGGCCTCGCCGGTCGCGTGGGCGGACCCGACGGTGTAGACGCCGAGGGCCTGCCGGGCGGTGAGTCGTTCGTCGGCGCCGAGCACCTGACCCGATGCGGTGGTGCGGGTGGTCAGCGACTGCAGGGCCAGCAGCGGGCTCAGGGGGCCGGCGGGGTGGTCCGACGAGCCGGCGACGGTGACGCCCGCGTCGAGCATGGAGCGGTGGGCGAGCAGGCGGGCGGCCCGCTCGCGTCCGTAGATCTCGATCAGTCGGTCGCCGTGGTGGTGGACGAACTGGCCGAACGGCACGGCCACGACCCGGGCGGCCGCGAGCCGACGGACCGTGTCGGGGTCGGTCATCGAGCAGTGCTCGACGCGGTGGCGGACCGCGGTCGGGCTCGGCGTCGCGGCCTGGGCGGACTCGATCGCGTCGAGCACGGCCGCGATGGCGGCGTCGCCGTTGGCGTGCACGCAGACCCGCCCGCCCGCGGTGTGGACGTCGCGGACGAGCTCGCGGAAGGCGTCCGGGTCGGCGAGCCGCATGCCGTGCTCCTCGCCGCCGGCCGCGGCGTAGGGCAGCGTGCAGAAGCAGGTGCCGCCGGAGAGGGCCCCGTCGTACATCATCTTGATCCCGACGTGGCGCAGGCGCTGGTCACCGACCCCGGCGGTGACGCCGAGCTCGCGCGCGAGGCCGGCGTACGGCGACCACAGCAGCGTCCCGACCCGGGCCGTGAGCTCGTCGCGGGCCCGCGCGAGCTGGTAGAGCCGCCAGGACGACGGGCTGACGATCGCGTCGCAGTACGAGGTCAGCCCGAGCGAGTGCAGGCGCTGGTTCTCGGCGGCCAGCGCACCCAGGGCCGCCTCGGTGCCCGGCTCCTCGATCCAGGGCGGTGCGGCGAAGTAGCGGTCGAGGAACGCCAGCTCGTACAGCCAGCCGTCGAGCCGGCCGGCGGCGTCGCGCCCGAGCCGGCCGCCGACCGGGTCGTCGGTGTCCTCGCCGACCCCGGCCCGCTCCAACCCCGGGGTGTTCGCGATCGCGGTGTGCAGGTGGGTGAGCACGACCGCCACGGGGTGCACGGTCGAGACCGTGTCGAGGACCGCCCGGTCGATCCGGCGCCCGTCGCGGGGCGGGACGTACCCGGCGCCCACGACCCAGGTCCCCGGCGGCGTCGCCCGGGCGCGCTCGGCCAGCACCCGGGAGACGTCGGCGGCGTCGTCGACCGCACCCGGTGACACGTCGACGTGCAGGCGGCCCGCGGCGGTCACCGACGGGTGGCAGTGGGCGTCGTTCAGCCCCGGCACCACCAGGGCCCCACCCAGGTCGACGACCGCCGCCGTCGGGAAACGGTCCCGGAGATCGGCGAGGTCGCCGACGTCGACGACGTACTCCCCGGCGGTGGCCATCGCCTGGGCCTCGGGTCCCGTCCGGTCGCCGGGAGCGGCGAGGGTGGCGAGCCGGGCGGCACGGAAGATCGTGATCGGGGCGGGCTCCGGCCCGTTGCCTGCCACCACGCGACGCCTCCGTCCGGTCCGTGTCGGCCCGCGCCCCGTGTGCGGTGACGCCGCGATCCAGGATCACCGGTGCTCGGCCCTCCACACCACCCCGCCACGCAGCGTTCGTGCTGACACGACCGTTCGTGCGAACCGACCGGCTGACGCCGTCCTCCTCGAACGGCGTGGGAACGCTGCGTGACCACTCTCCGGTGTGCGGCGTGCCACCGGGCACGCCCCGGAACGCACCGGAGGCATCCATGGCGACCACCGACCCCGTGTCCACGACCCGGAGGACCCTCACCGATCCCGCCGACCTCGGCACGGTGCTGGGTGTCTGGGCCCACCCCGACGACGAGGCCTTCCTCGCCGCCGGCGCGATGGCCGGCGCCCGTGACGCCGGCCATCGCGTCGTCTGCGTGACCGCGACCCTCGGCGAGCAGGGCACCGACGACCCGGCCCGGTGGCCGCCGCGGCGCCTCGCCGCCGTGCGCCGCCTCGAGCTCCGGGCGTCGCTCGCGGCCGTCGGCGTGACCGAGCACCACCTGCTCGGCGTCACCGACGGCACCTGCGCCGCGGAGTCCTTCCCGACCCGGGTCGCGCAGCTCTGCGAGATCGTCGAGGCGGTCGCCCCGGACACGATCATCACGTTCGGGCCGGACGGCGTCACCGGGCACGAGGACCACCAGACCGTGTCCGCCTGGGCCACCGCGGCGCGCGGTCTCAGCGCGCCCCGTGCCCGGCTCCTCTACGCCACCACGACCGAGGACTTCGTCCGGCGGTGGTCGCCCTGGCGGGACGCCTTCGACATCTTCCTGGCCGACGGGCTCCCGCTGACGACGCCGTCGTCCGCGCTGGCCGCACGCTTCGACCTCGACGACGGGCTGCTCGACCGCAAGCTGGTCGCCCTGCGCGCGCAGGCCAGCCAGACCACGGGGCTGTTCGCCGCCGTCGGCGAGGCGCGGGTGCGCGCGTGGTGGTCGACCGAGGCCTTCGTCTCCGCCGACGACGTCGGGCGCGACGAGCGGCGCGTCGGCACCTGGCGGGTGGCGGCGTGAGCGTCACCGTGCCCCGGCCCCGCGCCGGGTCCTCGACGGTCGGCCGCGGCAGCCGGGACGCGGCGGCCGTGGTCCTCGCCTACGTCCCGTTCGGGACGGCGCTCGGGGCCGCGCTGGCGCACACCGGTGTCTCCGCGGCCCTGGCCTGGTCCAGCTCGCCGTTGATGTTCGGCGGCGCGGCACAGCTCGTCGCGGTCCAACTGCTCGCGGGCGGCGCCCCCGCCGCCGTCGTCGTCGCCGCCGCGCTGCTCGTCAACGCGCGCTTCCTGCTCTACAGCGCCTCGGTGGCGCCGCACGTGCGGGGGTGGCGCACCCGGTGGCGCTGGCTCGCCGCCTACCTGCTCGTCGACCCCGTCTACGCGTTGGTCATGGGTCGCTTCACCGGCCCCGACGACGACGGTGACCCGGTCGGCCGGTGGCGCTACTACCTCGGGGCGGGACTCACCCTGTGGACCGGGTGGCTGGCCATCACCGGGGCGGGGGTGCTGCTGGGAGGCGTCCTGCCCGCGACGCTGCACCTCGAGCTCGCGGCCCCGCTGACGTTCCTCGTGCTGCTGCTCCCGATGCTGACCGACCGGGCGGCCCGGGCGGCGGCGGCGGCCGGTGGTGTCGCGGCGCTGCTCGCCTCCGGCCTGCCACTGGGCCTCGGTCTGCTCTGCGGGGCCGCGGCCGGCGTCGTCGTCGGGGTGCTCGTCGCCGCGATCCCGGGAGCCGGCCATGCGTGAGCTCGCCGTCCTCGTCGTCGTCGGGCTGGGCACGTACCTCCTGCGGGCCTCGTTCCTGCTCGTCGTGTCCGGTCCGCCCAAGCGGCTCGCGCGGGTCCTGCCCCACCTGGGACCCGCCGTCCTCGCCGCGATCACCGTCCCCGTCCTCGTCGCCCCCCGCGGCCAGGTCTCGGTGTCCGAGACCGTCCCGGCCCTGGTGGCCGCGCTGGCCTGCTGGCTCCTCTGGCGACGCACCGGCCGCCTGCCGGTCGCGCTGTTCGGCGGCCTCGGCCTCTGGTGGCTCGCCACCGCGGCCGTGGCGGCCCTCTGACCACCCCTCTCCACCCACCGACCGGAGCACGTCCCATGCACGAGATCACCCTGCGCGAGCTCGGCCCGGGTGAGGACGACGTCCTGGACGCCGTGTTCGCCGGCCTCTCCCCGACCAGCCGCCTCATGCGCTACCTGGGCCCCGTGCCCGAGCTCACGCCGACCGTGCGCCGGGCTCTCACCGCCGTCGACGGCCGGCGCCACCTCGCCGTCGCGGCCTTCGCCGGAGGCGGCGCGGTCGGCATCGCCCGACTCGTCCGGGAGGGCCCGGACCGGGCCGAGCTCGCCGTCGAGGTCGTCGACCGCTGGCAGCACCGGGGGATCGGTGCCCGCCTCGTGCAGGCCGTCCTCGCCCGGGGACGGGAGACCGGCATCGTCACCGTCGTCGCGGACGTGTCCGCCGAGAACGTCCCGGTGCTGCGCCTGCAGCGGGCCCTCGCCCCCGAGGCCAGGGGCCGGTCCGACGGCGCCGAGATCCACTTCGTCACCGAGCTGGCGGCGCCGGTGCTGCCGGCGGCCGCGTGAGGGTGAACGTGCGGTGGCGCACGGAGCAGCCCGCATCGGGGAGGTGGCGGATGCACCGGACGGGTCGGGCGGCGCAGTCTGGGACCGGCGGTCCGGACCAGGGTCGCCGGACAAGGTCGGACCAGCCATGTTCCAGATCCGTCTCCTCGGCGAGCAGGTGCTCAGCGACGCGATCGGGGCGCCCCTGGCCCTCTCGCCGCGCACGCTCGCCCTCCTCGGCTACCTGGTCCTGCACGCCGGGGTCCCGCAGCACCGCGGACGGATCGCCACCCTCTTCTGGCCCGACTCCACCGACGACCAGGCGCTGACGAACCTCCGGCGCGAGCTGCACCACCTGCGGGGCGCCCTGGCCCACGAGCCCGCCCTCAGCGCCACCAGCCGGGAGCTGTGCTGGTACGACACCCCCACCTGCGCCGTCGACGTGCGCGAGTTCACCGTCGCGGCGGATGCCGCCGCGGCCGCGGCCCGCGCGGGGAACCACGACGAGGCCCTCGAGCACGCCACCGCGGCGCTCACCGCCTACCGCGGCGATTTCCTGCCCGGCGGCTACGACGACTGGCTGCTCGACGCCCGGGCCGAGCTCGAGACCCGGTGCGTGGCGATGTGCGAGCTGGCGTGCGACGCGCTGGAGCGCGCCGGCGAGCTGTCCGGCGCGATCGAGGTCGCCCGACGCCGGGTGCGGATGTGCCCGCTCGACGAGACCGGGTACCGCCGGCTGATCGAGCTGCAGGGTGAGCTCGGCGACCGGGCCGGCGCCGTGCACACCTACCACCACTGTGTCGCCACGCTGGAGCGCGAGCTCGGCGTCGCCCCGGACCCCGCGACGCGCCGTGCCCTCGACCGGCTGGTCGCGCGCGCCGACCCGTCGGACGGGCCACCGCCCGCGGTCCCGGGACCGTCGCCCGGCGCGCGCTCCGGCGGCGCCGCGACGACGCTCGTCGGGCGCGCCCGGGAGCTGGAGGCGCTGCGCGGGCGCTGGCGCACGGCCGCGGCCGGCCGGCCCGCGCTGGTCGTGGTGCGGGGCGACCCCGGGGTCGGCAAGACACGGCTCGTCACCGAGCTCGCGGAGTCCGCCCGCCTCGAGGGCGCCACCGTCGCGCGCGCGCAGTGCTTCGCGAGCGCCGGGCACCTGGCGCTCGCCCCGGTCGCCGAGTGGCTGCGCTCGCCGGCCGTCCTCGCGGACCGCGACGAGCTCGACCCGGTCTGGCGGGTCGAGGTCGAACGGCTGGTACCGGCGGGCCGGGCGGCGGCGGCCGCCCGCCCGGGCGCCGGGAGCATCGACCAGGCATGGCAGCGCCACCGGTTCTTCGAGGGCCTGGCCCGCGCCCTCGTCGGGACCGGGCGACCGGTCCTGCTCGTGCTGGACAACCTGCACTGGTGCGACGCCGAGACCCTGGCGTTCGTCTCCTTCTGCCTGGGCCTGCAACCGGACGCCCGACTGATGGTGGTGGCGACGGCGCGGACCGGGGACACCGACCACCGCCCCGAGGTCGTCGACTGGACGCGCCGGATGCACGCGACGGGCCTCCTGGGCGAGCTGACGCTGGGCCCCCTCGACGGCGAGGGCTGTGCCCGGCTCGCCGCGGCGGTCTCGGGCCGCGACCTGAGCGCCGCGGAGGCGGAGCTCGTCCGGGTGAGCACGGGCGGCTTCCCGCTCTACGTCGTGGAGGCGGCCCGCAGCGCCCTCGAGGGCGGCGCCACGACGTCCGTCGGTGACCTCGCGACGGTGCTGGCCGAGCGGCTCGCGCAGGTGAGCCCGGAGGCCCGCGACGTCGCTGCGCTCGCGGCCGCCATCGGCCGGGACTTCACCCTGGACCTGGTGACCGAGGCCAGCGACCTCGACGCCGACACGGTGGTCCGCGCGGTGGACGAGCTGTGGCGCCGCCGCCTCCTCACCGAGGAGGGCGACGGGTACGACTTCTCCCACGATCTCGTCCGCGACAGCGCGTACGCGCTGGTCAGCCCGCCGGCACGGTGGCTGCTCCACCGCCGCGTCGCCCAGGGCCTGGAACTGCTGCACGCCGAGGACACCGACGGCGTGGCCGCCCAGCTCGCCGAGCAGTACGCCCGCGGCGGCCGTCCGGAGCGTGCCGTGCGGTACTACCGCCGGGCGGCCGACCTGGCCGCCGCGATGTTCGCGCCCAGCGAGGCCATCCTCCTGCACGACGAGGCGCTGGCGATCGTGCGCCGGCTGCCCGACGGCCGGGTCCGGGCGCGGGAGGAGCTCGCCGGTCTCGAGGCCCTCGCGGCCCCGCTCAACGCCCGCGACGGGTACGCCTCGCCGCGCCTGCGGCAGATCCACGACCGCACGATCAGCCTCGCCGAGGACCTGGGACGGCGGGAGTCGCTGCTCACCGGCCTGGTCGGGCTGTGGAGCTCGCTGTTCGTGCAGGGCGAGGTCGCCGCGTCGTACCGCACCGCCTCCCGCGCCCTGACGATGGTGACGCCGGGCTCCGAGCACGTCGCCGCGGCCCACTTCGCGGTCGGGACGTCCGCCGTCGTCCTCGGTCGTCCGACCGAGGCGGTGGTGCACCTCGACCACGTCGTCGAGCACGGCGGCGACCACCGACTCAGCGTGGGCACCCGGCCCGACGTGCACGGCCGGGCGTCCGCGACGCACGCCCACTGGCTCCTGGGCGACGAGGCACGGGCGGAGGCCGAGGGCCGCGCGGCGGTGGCGGTCGCCCGGACGGCGGGCGGCCCCTACAACCTCGTGGTGGCCCTGGGGTACACCGCCGTCGTCCACCAGCTGCGGGGGGCGACGGACGAGCTGTCGGCGGCGGTCGCGGAACTGCGGGAGCTGTGCGACCGCTACCGGTTCGCGTACTACCGCGACTGGGCGCTGGTGCTCGAGGGGTGGTCGCGGGGCGACGCGGCCGGGCTCGAGCTCGCCCGGCGCGGCGTGGCGAACCTCGAGGCGGAGGGCGCGCGGGTCCGGATGCCGTACTGGCAGTCGCTGGTGGCGGACCTGTGCACGGCGACGGGCCGGCAGGACGAGGCGCGAGCCCGGCTGGACGCCGCGATCGTCGACGGTCGAGCCCGCGACGACCTGTGGTGGTTGCCCGAGGTCCTGCGTCTGCGAGCCGCCCACGACGACGAGGCGCAGCGGACCGTGCGGCTGCACGAGGCCGCGGCGCTGGCGACCCGGCAGCAGAGCGTGGCCCTCCTCCGACGCTGCGAGGCGGATCTGGGCGGGCCCGCGTCGGCCGTGCCCGGCGTTCCCGAGCCGGCCGGGGTGGGCGGTCGTGACGCGAACGCTGGGCGAACGCCCCGTTCCTAACGTCGGCGGCAGCCGCGTGACGCGGCCCGACTCCCGACGCGAAGGAACTGCACATGACCACCACCGTCATCTCCGGCGCTCCCTACACCGACCTCGACGCCGCCCTGCGGGGCGACCTGATCACACCCGACACGGCGGGCTACGACGAGGCCCGGGCCGTCTACAACGGCATGATCGACAAGCGGCCCGCCGCGATCGCCCGCTGCCGCGACGTGGCCGACGTGATCACCGCCGTCCGCTTCGCCCGCGAGCACGACGTCCGGCTCGCCGTCCGCGGCGGCGGCCACCACGCGGCGGGGTTCGGCGTGTGGGACGACGCCCTCGTCGTCGACCTCTCCCAGCTGCGCAGCACCACCGTCGACCCCGAGGCGCACACCGTGCGCGCCGACGCCGGCTGCACCTGGGGCGATGTCGACCACGCGACCGTGGCGTTCGGCATGGCCACGCCCTCGGGCTTCCTGGCCTCCACCGGGGTGGCCGGCCTGACCCTCGGCGGCGGCATCGGCTACCTCTCCCGACGCTTCGGGCTCACGGTCGACAACCTGCTCTCCGCCGACGTGGTCCTCGCCGACGGGAGCTTCGTCTCCGCGAGCGAGACCTCACACCCCGACCTGTTCTGGGCGCTGCGCGGCGGTGGGGGGAACTTCGGCATCGTCACCTCCTTCACCTACCGCTGCCACGACATCGGCGAGCAGGGCATGGTCATCGGCGGCCCGGTGCTCTACGACATCGCCAACACCCCCGAGGTGATGCGGTGGTACCGGTCGCTGGTGCCCGCCCTGCCCGAGGAGCTCAGCGGGTGGCTCGGGCTGCTGACCATCCCCCCGGCGCCGCCGTTCCCCGAGGAGCTGTGGGGTCGCAAGGCCTGCGGCATCGTCTGGTGCTACACCGGGCCGCACGACCGGGCCGAGGAGGTCCTCGAGCCGATCAGGAACTTCGGATCGCCACTGGTCGTCGGGCTGATGCCCATGCCGTTCACGGCCCTGCAGAGCGCGTTCGACCCGCTCTACCCGGCCGGCCTGCAGTGGTACTGGCGCACCGACTTCTTCCGCGAGATCACCGACGCCGCCATCGACGTCCACGTGGAGTACGGCAACCAGCTGCCGACGGGGCACTCGACGATGCACCTCTACCCGATCGACGGTGCCGCGGCCCGCGTCCCCGCCGACGCCACCGCGTTCCCCTACCGCGAGGGCGGATGGGCCGGGGTCATCGTCGGCGTCGACCCCGACCCCGCCAACGCGGACGTCCTCGCCCGCTGGGCCCGGGCCTACTGGGAGGCGCTGCACCCCACCGCGGTCGGCGGCGGCTACGTCAACTTCATGATGGCGGAGGGCCAGGACCGGATCGCCGCCTCCTACGGCGACAACTACGAGCGCCTGGCCCGGATCAAGGGCCGGTACGACCCGGAGAACACGTTCTCGGTCAACCAGAACATCCCGCCGCTCCGGGACTGACGCCGGACGGGTCGCCCCCGGTGGGACCGGTGCCCACCGGGGCCGTCATCCGCGGACCCGCTCGAACTCCCAGACGAGGACGCCGGGCAGGCCCACGTAGGCGGCGCGGTTCGCGTCCGGGATGCGTTCGGCCGCGGGTGTGACGACCGCGTCGGCGGTCAGGCGCGGTTCCTCGTAGCGGCGGACGGCGAGGCCCGCGCCCAGCGCCGCCGCGACGTAGTCGGAGGGCAGGTGCGCGTGGAGGCGCATCCAGGCGCGTCCGTCGTCGGTCGGGAACTGTGCCTGCCAGCCCAGCTCCACCAGGAACGGGTGCACGTCGCTGACCACGACGCGGCCGCCGGGGCGGACGACGCGGGCGAGCTCGCCGACCGCCGCGGCCAGGTCGGCGACGTGCACGAGCGCGAGGGCGCAGACCGCCGCGTCGACGGAGGCGTCGTCGAGGGGCAGGTGGGTCAGCTCGCCGTCCAGGAAGCGGGCGTCGGGGAGCTTGGCGCGGGCCAGGTCGAGCATGGCGGGGGACCGGTCGACGCCGGTGACGACGTGGCCCCGCGCGGCGAGGTAGGACGCCCACCGGCCGGTGCCGCAGGCCGCGTCGAGGACCTGCCCGGGCGGGAGCGCGTCGAGCACGCGACGCACCGGTGGTTCCTCGATGCCGAACAACCGCAGCGGGCGGTCGTAGGTGACCGCCCACCGGGTGTAGCCCTCGGTCAGGTCGAGCTCGTCGCCGATCCGCTCGGTCGCGGGAGGGCCGGCGAGGAGCGCCCGCGTCTCGGCCAGGCGCGCCAGCCGGTCCTCGGCGGCGCCGGAGTAGAGCGTCCGGAGCAGGGCCAGGCCCTCGACGCCGACCAGCAGCTCGTCGAGCGTGGGCGCCGGTTCGGTCACCGGGCGGACGTTACCGCCGCTCGGCGGCCTCGCTCACGGCTTGCGGCCGACGCCGCCGGCGATGCAGCGCTGCGCGGGCGCGAGCGGCTTGAGCAGCGGCCCGTCCGGCCACCACGTGGCGCACACGGCGACACCCGGGTCCACCATCTCCAGGCCGGGGAACAGCCCCTCGATCTCCGTCCTCGTCCGGAAGACACCGCTGCCCATCGGACTGTGCACGAACACGTCCTCCATGCGCCGGGCGAGCTCGCTGTCGTCGTCCTCGGGGTCGAAGAAGTGCGCCACGACGACGAAGGAGCCCCGGGGCAGGGCCTCGACGTATTCCTGCATGACGCTCTGGGGCGACCGGTCCGGGTCGAGATAGTGGTGCAGCGTGCCGTTCTGGATCAGCACGATCGGCTGGTCGAAGTCCAGGAACTCGCGGATCGCCGGGTCGTCGAGGACCTTGCGCGGCTCGAAGATGTCGGCGGGCACGAACATCGTCTGCTCGTTGTCCTCGAGCAGGGCGCGACCGTGCGCGACGACGGACGGGTCGTTGTCGATGTACGCCACGCGGGCCTCGCGCCGCAGCCGCTGCACGACCTGGTGGGTGTTGTCCGACGTCGGCAGCCCGGAGCCGCAGTCGAGGAACTGGGAGACCTCGGTCTGGGTGGCCAGGAACCGGAGGGCCCGGACCAGGAACGCCCGGTTGTCGACGGCGAGCAGCTCGACCTCCGGGGAGACCTTCCGGACCTGCTCGATGGTCTGGCGATCGACCTCGTAGTTGTCCTTGCCGCCCAGCGCGTAGTCGTAGACCCGGGCGATGCTCGCCTTCGACTTGTCGACGCTGGCGGGGGCGCGGTCGGCGCCGGTGTGTGAGGCGGGCATCGGGGGGTGGGTTCCTCACGTCGGGATCGGCTGCGGTGACTCGCGGTCACACTACTAGCGCCCGCGGGTCCTGCCGCGGGACGAGGTCACCGGTCGGCGCCGGGATTCCCCGGAGTCGGCGCGGGGATCGCGTTGTCGATGAGGACGGCGGCGATGGCGGCGGCGGTGGGGAAGGATTCGCTGTTGAGGACCCGGGTGCGGGCCGAGGCGCCGTCGAGCAGGAGCGCCAGTTGTTCGCCGAGTTGCTCGGGGTCTCCGGCGCCGGCCTCGCGGGCGATCTCGGTGAACCGCGCGGCGATGGCGGCCTTGTAGTCGCGCGCGTACCGGGACGCGGGGTGGTCGGGGTCGTGGAGTTCGACCGCCGCCGCGATGTAGGGGCACAAGGGCGTGGACGCGGGCATGTCGAAGGCGGCGACGAGTCGTTCGCGGGCCGTGAGGTCGGTGCGGTCGAACACCCCGGGCATGACCTCGGGATCGAATCGGCGCAGGTACTCGGCGACGAGTTCGTCCTTGGTGGCGAAGTGCTGGTAGGCCGTGCGCTTCGACACCTGGGCCACGGCACAGAGCTGGTCCATGCCGGTCCGGTTGATGCCCTGCTCGCGGAAGAGCTGCTGTGACGCGCTGAGGATGCGCTCGCGCGCGCCCCGGCCACGGCGGCGGCCCAGGGGCCCCTTCTCCAACTCCGGCACGCCTCGAGCATAGCCGTTCGGTACGGATCGGTGTACCTAGCTTGCGCTCCGCTCCGGCCTGCCCTACGTTACGCACACACTCCGGTGTACATAGTTGGCCCGGTCGCAGTGTGTGAGCGGCGGCAGGAGGAGTGCTCGTGGGAAAGCTCGACGGCAAGGTCGCGGTGATCACCGGCGGATCGCAGAAGGCGCTGCCGCTGATCAACGACGGCGGCTCGATCCTCATGACCGGATCGAACGCGTCACTCGGTGCCTTTCCCGGCTGGAGCCTCTACGCCGGGAGCAAGGCCGTCCACCAGGCCTGGGCCCGCGTCTGGCTCAACGAACTGCGCGACCGGCGGATCCGGGTCAACGTCCTGACCCCCGGCCAGGTCTCGACCGCGAAACAGGCGGAACTGTTCGACGAGGCCACCATGGCCGCATTCGAGTCCCTGATCCCCCGGGGAACGATGGGCCGCCCCGAGGAGATCGCCACCGTCGCGCTGTTCCTGGCCTCCGACGACTCCGCCTACGTCAACGGCCTGGAACTGGTCGCCGACGGCGGCACCACCGCCATCTGACCCACGCACCCGCGTGCATCCGACACCTCGAGAACAGGGAGCGCTCCTCATGGGTGACATCACCATCATCGGTACGGGCAACATGGCCCGGACCCTCGGCACCTTGGCAGTGGCCGGCGGCAACACCGTCGAGATCCTGGGCCGCGACCAGTCCAAGGCCGACGACCTGGCCGAGGCTCTCGGCGGCACCGCGTCGGCGGGGAAGTGGGGTGCCGTCCCGGCCGGGGACATCGTCATCACGGCGCTGTTGTACGACGGCGTCGTCCCGGTCGTCGTCGAGTACGGCGACGCCCTCGCGGGCAAGGTCGTCGTCGACATCAGCAACCCGTTCAACGCCGCGTTCGACGGGCTGGCCCACAGCGAGCAGACCTCGATCGCGCAGGAGGTCGCGAAGGTGGCCCCGGCCGGAACCGGTGTGGTGAAGGCCTTCAACACGATCTTCCGCGGGGTCCTGGAGAACGGCCGACCCGACGTGTTCCTCGCCGGCGACGGCGCGCAGGCCAAGGCGAGCGTGGCGGCGTTCGTCGAGAGCATCGGGCTGCGCCCGCTGGACGTCGGCGGCCTGGCGATGGCGCACTGGCTGGAGGGGATGGGCGTGGTCACGGTGGGACTCGCCGGCAATGGGGTGGGCCACTGGGACTTCGCCCTCGGGGCGGACGAATTCACCGGCTGAGCGGTCCGACCCCGCTCGCCCGCCTCCGACGACCCCTGGAGCTCCCGGTGGCGGTCGATCGCCGTGATCCGGGTGTCGCCCTTGCGGCACGAGGAGTGGGCCGCGTTCCTGGCCTATCGGACCGACGCCGCCGCGCCCGCCGGCTGCGAGGGTCGTGGCCGAGGCGAAGAAGGACGATCGGCAGCACGCCGTCGGCGGGACGTCCGGTCCCGGATCGATCGACGCCACCGTGGCGACGGTGACTCCCGAGGCGACGTCCTCGGGATGCGTTGCCGCTTCGCCCCAGCCGCCGAGCGCACGGCCGGCGGAACGATCACCCGGCGGAACGATCACAAGGGGAGCGGCATGACACAGGCGATGGAATGGGTCGAGTACCGGGGTGCGCCTCTCTACGACGAGGACGGGAACGTCATCGGCAGCATCGAGGAGTTCTTCGTCGAGACCGACGACGGCCCACCCGCCTGGGTCGTCGTCGTGAGCGAGGCGGACTCCGCGACACGCACGTACGTGCCGATGCGGGACGCCCGCCGCGCCGAGGACGGCCAGGGCCTGCAGGTCTCCGTCAGCGGCGACACGGTCCGCGACGCGCCTGGCACCCAGGACGGCGACGACCTCTCGGACGAGCAGGAGCGCCGGCTGTACGAGCACTACGGGCAGACCTATCCCGACCGGCAGACATCGGAGGAGTCCGAGAGCGAGACCGGCAGCGAGAAGCGCAAGCCAGGCCTCCTGCAGCGGCTGCTGGGCCGCGATTCGCGCTGAGACCGCGCGACCCGACCCCCACGCGATGAACACCCTCTCCCGGGTCGGCGGGGGCCTCGCCATCGTCGTGCTCGCGCTCGGCGTGGCCGGGGCGCCCGCCCCGGTCCCGCGTCGCCGGGCCCGATGACCGGTCCCTCGACGGGATCACGAGGCGTCGGGTGCCGAGGAGGGTCCGGCGGGATGGTGGGGCGGGC
>NZ_JBVPVA010000248.1:0-7298 GCF_055612215.1 Actinomycetospora sp.
CGAGCTGCTGCTCGACCCGGACAGTCCCGCCAGCGGGGACCTCGTGGGGCACGGCCCGCTACCCGGTCCCGTCGTGCGTGACCTGCTGCGCACGACCAAGGGCACGCGGTGGTGGCGGCGACTGTTCTCGCACCCGAAGCACGGCACGCTGGTCGGCGGTGACCCGCAGAAACGGTTGTTCGACGGGTTCCTCGCCCGCCTGATCGACCTGCGCGACGGCGGCCGCTGCCGGGACCCCTTCTGTGATGCCCCGATCCGGCACCACGACCACATCACCCAGTCGCGGGCCGGCGGGCCGACCAGTTTCACCAACGGCCGGGGGGTGTGCGCGCGGGGGAACTTCGTCCGCGAGATGCCGGGCTGGCACATCGAGACCGTGCACGACGGGCTCGGCGACCAGCCGCACACCGTGCGGACCACCACCCCGACCGGCCACACCTACACCAGCCGCGCCGGACCCTGAGCGGCCCGAGCTGGTGGAGGCCCCCTGGGCATGACCTGCGGGTGCCGCGAACGACCGCATCGCACCGTCGCCCCCCGATCTACGCTGGCGCGATGACCGACGGCGACCGCTCGCGCCACGAGCAGTGGGCAGAGGTGGCCAGCGAGCTCGTCCACCGATCACACGTGGTGGTCGGCGACGGGATCGCCTCCATGCTCGACGAGCTGGTCGCACCGCTGGGGCTGCGGGCCGAGGTGCTGCTGGTGGACCTCGGTCAGCAGGTCCTGACCCCGCTCGGGCCCTGCGAGACGGGGCGCCCGGTCGAGAAGCACCCGCGCGCCGGGGTGGAGACGGTGTCCGTCGAGGGCACCGTGGAGGGTCGGGCGTTCCAGTACGGCGAGGTCGTCGAGGCCCATGACGCCGGCGGTCGCCGGGTGCTGTGCGCCGCCATCCTCGACGGCACGGAGCGGGTCGGGGTGCTGCGGCTGGTGCTCGGTGACGACGTCGTCGACGACGCCCTGCTGCGTCGCTGGGTCCTGACCTTCGCCGGGCTGGCGGGGCACGTCGTCATGGGCAAGCTGGTCTACTCCGACCACCTCCGGCGCCTCCGGGCTCCCCACGGCCTCTCCGTGGCCTCGGAGCTGCTCTGGCAGCTGGTCCCGCCCCGCACCTTCGCCACCTCCGAGGTGGTGGTGGCCGCGCTGCTCGAACCGCACGACCAGGTGGGTGGCGACGCCTACGACTACGCCGTCGACCGCGACGCGCTCTACGTCGGGGTGTTCGACGGGATCGGTCACGACCTCGAGGCCGGGGTCACGACGGCGTTGGCGGTCAACGCGATCCGTCACGCCCGGCGTCGGGGGGACCGCGACCTGAGCACGCTGGCCGCGATCGCGGACGACCAGCTGCGCGGCCACCCCGGGGTCGTCCCGTTCGTCACCGCGGTGCTGGCGCGCCTCGAGACCGACACCGGCCGGCTCGAGTACCTGCTGGCGGGCCACCCGGCACCGCTGGTGCTGCGCGACGGTCACGTCGTGCACCGGCTCGACGCCGCCCTGCGCCCGCCCCTCGGGGTCCACGCCCGGGGCGCGGCCACCCCGGTCGGGCACGTGCAGCTCGAGCCCGGCGACCGCCTGCTCCTCTACAGCGACGGCGTCGTCGAGGCCCGTGACGAGCAGGGCCGGTTCTTCGGCGAGAACCGCCTGATCGACCTGACCGAGCGCACCGAGCAGTCCCGGGTCTCCGCCCCGGAGACGCTGCGGCGTCTCACCGCGTCGGTGCTGGCCCACCAGGCCGGCCGTCTGCAGGACGACGCCACCCTGCTGATGCTGGACTGGGTCGGGAGCCCGGGCACGTCCCGCGGCCGTCCGGTCCACAACCACCGCCCCTGACCGGGCGGCCCCGGACCCGCGCTGGATCGTGGTGATCTGCTCACGGTCGCGGGTGGTGGCCCTCGGGCACGCGCGCCGACGGCACGCGCTCGGTGGGGTCGACGGCGTCGACCATGTCGTCGAGGTACTCGTCGATGACGCGGCGCATCGCCGGGGACGGGGCGAGGTCGAGCTCGGCGTGCAGCAGCCGGCGGTAGCCGTCGTACTGGCGCAGGGCCTCCCCGACGTTGCCCTCCTCGAGGTGCACCGCGATGACCTCGCGGTGCGCGGTCTCCCGCAGCGGGTCGCAGCCGACCGCGACGAGCCCGACGCGCAGCGCGTCGGCGTAGCGCCCGGCGCGGCGGTGATCGGCGCACAGCGCCTCGAGGGCGTGCAGGCGCAGCTGACGGAAACGCTCCCGCTCCGGCTCGACCCAGGGGTCGTCCCAGCCCGGCAGCAGCTCGCCCGCGACGAGCCGGGCCTCGCGGTCGTCGGCGACCCCGACCTCGGCCTCCCACAGGTCGACGGTGACGTGCGCGGCGAGGGCGACGTGGCCGTCGCCGGTCTCGACCAGCGGCTCGGCGACGATGCGGCCCAGGCGCCACAGGGTCGAGCGCAGGTTGCCCGCGGCACGTTCCTCGGGGCAGTCGCCCCAGAGGGCGCCGGAGAGCTGGTCGCGGCGGACGGGACGGCGGGCCAGGGCCAGGAAGGCCAACAGCCGCTCCGCGCGGGGGGTGAGCAGGAGCGGTCGGTCGTCCTCCCGGCAGGTGAAACGCCCGATGACGGTCAGTTCGGTTCCGGCCACGCGCGCCTCCGAGGTGCCGAGCCTGGGTGGGGTGTCCGGCTCGGAGTTGAACCTCGGGGACGAGATGTCCGGGACCGCGTGCGCGCCAAACGCCGATCACGTCGCACCGTTCGGTCCAGCTCGATCCCGCCCGCGACGAACGGCGGGGAAACTGAGACAGAACAAGATGCGTGTCCGTCTGTTCGGGGCCGGACGGAGCTGGGACGATCACGGCCACGCCGGAGCCTCTTGCCCCCCAGGAGGGCCGGCGAGGTCCCGCTGCCCGGTCCCCCTCGGGCAGCGGGACCGCCCCGGGCCTTCGGAGCTCAGCCCTCCACGACGCGCTTGATCGCCGCGAGCGTCGCCGGGATCCCCGCGCGGGCGTCGGCCACCCGGATCGCGATCTCCTTCGCCGCGTCCTCGCCGTAGCGCTCCCCGAAGAACTCCCGGCCCGCCGGGGGGAACTCCCAGGTCTCGGTCAGCCGCGTGCCCACGCCGTCGGGAACCGTCTCGAAGCCCCAGTAGACGCGGCCGCCGTTGACCGTCCAGCGGAAGACGCGGCCGGGCTCGGCGGCCACCACCTCGCTGCGGGTCTGCCACTCGCGGTCGGGCTTGACGTTGTAGCCGGTGAAGTGGGCCCCGACCCGCGGGCCGTCGCCCTCGTCCCACTCGCAGCGCGCACAGATCGGGCTCCACTCCCCGGTGCGCGTGACGTCGGAGACGACGTCCCACACCGCGCGCGGGTCGGCGTCGACGTGGATCGACTCGGCGTGGCTGTAGTCACCGGCGTCCGGCTGCGTCTCGTCCACCCGATCATGATGGCCCGTCGCCCGGCACGGCACGAGGGGATCCGGGATGCGCCCGGCCCGGGGCCCGCGCGAGGGTGGACCGCGTGATCACGACGGAGATCGTTCCCGAGCTGCTGCGCGGTGCGCTCGACCTGGAGCACACCGAGGTCGGGGTCCGGCCGCACCGGCTCCCGGCACGGGCGCGGGCCCGGGCGGACCGCCAGCTGCTCCTGGCCCAGGCGCAGCCCTCCGGCGTGCGGCTCGTGGTCCGCACCGCCGCGACGCGGCTCGAGGTCGACGCCCGCCGCACGACGCTCGCCGCCGTCGGGGTGCCGCCGCGGCCCGACGGCCGCTACGACCTGCTCGTCGACGGCGAGCTCGTCGACCAGCAGACGTCGAGGGGCGGGACCGTGCTGCTGACCGACTTTGCGACCGGCGCCACCGAGACCCGCGAGGGCCCCGTCGGGACGGTCGCCTTCACCGGCCTGCCGGCGCGCGAGAAGGTCGTCGAGCTCTGGCTGCCCCACCAGGAGATGACCGAGCTGGTGGCGCTGCGCACCGATGCGCCGGTCGCCCCGGTCCCGCCGGGCGACCGCCGGGTCTGGCTGCACCACGGCAGCTCGATCAGCCAGGGCTCGAACGCCGCGAGCCCGACGACGACGTGGGCCGCCCTGGCGGCCGCGCGCGGGGGCGTCGACCTGGTCAACCTCGGTTTCAGCGGCAGCGCGATGCTCGACTCCTTCGTCGCGCGCGTCCTGCGCGACCACCCCGCCGACCTGCTCAGCGTCAAGATCGGCATCAACCTGACCAACGCCGACGTCATGCGGATGCGGGCCTTCACGCCGGCGGTGCACGGGTTCCTCGACACGATCCGCGACGGGCACCCGACGACGCCGCTGCTGGTGGTCTCGCCGGTGCTCTGCCCGATCCACGAGGAGACCCCGGGGCCCGGTGCCGTGGATCTCTCCGACGGCACGATGCGCTTCCGGGCCACCGGTGATCCGGCGGACGTCGCGGCCGGGCGGCTCTGCCTGCGCACCATCCGCGAGGAGCTCGCCCGCATCGTCGACCAGCGCGCGGTCGACGACCCGCACCTGCACCTGCTCGACGGGCGCACGCTCTACGGCGAGCCCGACGTCGGCGAGCACCCGCTGCCCGACCGGTTGCACCCCGACGCGGCCACGCACCGACTGATGGGCGAGCGGTTCGCCGCGTCCGCCTTCGGGCCGGGCGGCCCCTTCGCGGTGGGATGAGTTCCCGGCGGGGCCGGGCCCTCAGGCCGTGATCGAGTGGACCGGGCAGTGCGGCTCGACGAAGGACCGTTCCCCGGGAGCGCCCGCACGGTAGGCGGCGTTGGCCAGCACCGAGCAGGTGCACCCCCGGTCGACCGCGGCCCGCCCGCCCGGCCCGTCGCCCGGGTGGCGTGTCCGCAGGCGCCCGTCGTCGACGTCCTCGGCCATGTGCACATCCCCCCGGGCCGGCTGATCCCGCGCGTACCGGGTCTCCGTGATCACGGTACCGGAGGAGTTCGGGTGACCCGTCACTTCGGTTGGGCACGGTGGGGTCGTGTGCGAGCCGTGGGCAGCGTCGCGGGGGAGCGGGGCGATGGAGTAAGCAGGGCACCAGCACGGGGCCCCACCGAGGCGCCCCCGACGGAGGAGCCGCGATGGCGCAGGTCAGGGCGCTGGCCCGCCGCACGATCCCCGCCGACCCCGAGAAGGTGCTGGCGGCCCTGGCGGACTACCGGGAGATCCGACCCTCGATCCTCACCGAGCACTACCGCGACTACCGCGTCGAGGTCGGCGGCGAGGGCGCGGGCACCGTCGTCGGGTGGGTGCTGCAGGCGACCTCGAAGCGGCAGCGCGACCAGCTCGTCGAGGTGTCCTCCGCACCGGAGGGCGGGGTCGTCGAGACCGACCGCAACTCGAGCATGGTGACCACGTGGCGGGTCCGGCCGGAGGGTGAGGCCGCTGCGACGGTGGAGATCGACACCCGCTGGGACGGGGCCGGCGGCATCGGCGGGTTCTTCGAGCGGCTGTTCGCGCCGAGGGGCCTGCGGCGCATCCACGACGGCGTGCTCGAGAACCTCGAGCGCCGGGTCGCCGCGGGCGGGCAGCGGAGCGTCGGGTAGCCCGGTCAGGACAGGGCGGCGCCGAAGTAGACCTGGACCTCGACGACGCGGCCGTCGCGCACCGAGAGGACCTCGGTGTTGCGGTGTCGCGCGCCGGTCCGCAGCTCGTACACGTAGCGCACGAAGACCTCGCCGGGGGAGACCTCCACGACGTCGACGAGGTCCTGCGAGCGCAGCCGCTCCGCCGTCGGGAAGCAGCGGCGCAGCCACTCCTCGCGACCGATCGGCTCGTCCTGGGGGCTGGTGAAGACGAAGTCCTCCCCGGTCAGGGCGACCGCCGCGTCGGCGTCCTGGGCGAGGTAGGCGGCGAAGAGCGCGCGGACGACGCCCGCCGCCGTCTGCGGGGCGATCTCCTCGACGAGCGTGACCTGGGTGCCCTCCGGGTCGGCGAAGGTCACCGCGTGGATGAAGTCCGGCACGGTCCACACGTCGGGCACGAGGACTCCGGCCGCGCGCAGCCGGGCGTGCTCGGCGTGGACGTCGTCGACGGCGAGGGTCACCGACGACGACCCGGCCCGCGAGGCGTCCTCGACCAGTTGCAGGAAGCCGCCGCCCGGCACGTGCCACTCGGCACAGCCGTGCATGGGCACCCGGTCGGGCCGGCGACCGAGGACCGTCGCGTAGAAGTCCTGGGATCCGGTCCAGTCCTCGACCAGGACACCGGCGAGCACGTTCGTCGTCGTCATGACATCTCTCCTCGGTCTCGGTATCGAAAAGCTACCAAAGACTCCTGGGGAAGAGTCAATGCCGCGGCTCCCGTACGCTGTCGCGCATGGTGGAGCGGCTCGCGTCCCGGCTCGGCATCTCGCAGATGCGTCTGTTGATCGGCGGCTGGATCCTCGCCGCGGTCCTGCTGCTGGCCGGTCTCGCGCTCGTGCTGGGCGGGGCCACCGTCGCGGGAGCCGTCGTGTTCCTGCTCGGCGTCGTCGTGTCGATGACCGTCGCCGTCAACCTGCTGCGCCTCCGGGCGGGCGAGCACGTGGGCAAACGGCCCGAGTAGGCACTCCAGTGGGTGAACTCATGTGGTGATCGAGGGTTCCCGCTGGACGTGGAGGTGTTGCGTGCCTCACCGTGTTCCCACCGACGGACGGTTGGTGTCGGTGTTCGGGGAACACCGGCTGCTGCGGGTCGGCGGCGGTCGCTGGGGAGCGGACCGCCGCCGATCCCAGCTCTCTCCCGTCGGGTCCCTCAGACTGCGCTGACCCGGTAGAGGCGCTGCGCCCCCCGGATCCCTTTGAACCGCCGCGGCGCCGCCACCCGCCACCGGAACTCGTTGTCCGGGCCGAGCTGCTCGACGACCGCGTCGTGGACGGCCGCGGTGACGACGACCTGCCCGGGCCGCGCGGTCGTCGTGACCCGGGACGCGAGGTTGACCGGCGGCCCGAACCAGTCGCCCGCGTGCGGCACCGCGGTGCCCCGGGCGAGTCCGATGCGCACGTCGGGGCGCCCGTCGTCGGCCTCCGCCCAGCGTCGCGCGAGCTCCACGGCCGCGCGCACCAGCGCGACGCAGTCCGACGACACGAGCATCACCGCGTCGCCGATGGTCTTGGCGAGGCGCACCGGGCGGGACACGACCTCGGTCGCGCACTCCGCGAGCTGCTCGGCGACCTCGGAGAGCTCCGCCGCGGAGACGTTCTCGCCGAGGTCGGTGAACCCCACGAGGTCGGCGAAGCACACCGACACCTCCTGCGCGCCCTGCAGCCGCCCCGCCGTCGACTCCTCGAGGGCGACGGCGTGGGAGCGGATGCGGTCGGCGAGGGCCACGGCCACCAGGTGGGTCAGG
>NZ_JBVPVA010000391.1:0-6274 GCF_055612215.1 Actinomycetospora sp.
ACCACGGTCGACGAGGCGGTCCAGGCACTGGTGGACGGCGGGGAGGACGCGAAGCTCATGGCCGGTGGCCAGAGCTTCATCCCCGTCCTGCGCCTGCGCATGGGTGACCCGTCGCTGGTGGTCGACCTCGGCGGCATCTCCGAGCTGCGCGGGGTGCGCGAGGAGGGCGACCAGATCGTGGTCGGGTCCATGACGACCCACCACGAGGTCACCCGCGACGACCTGCTGAACCAGCACGTGAAGCTGATCAGCGAGGCCACGAAGACGGTGGCGGACTTCCAGGTCCGCCACCGCGGGACCCTCGGCGGGGCGCTCGCCCACGCCGACCCCGCGGGCGACCTCGCGGCGCCGACGCTCGCCCTCGACGCCGAGCTGGTCATCCAGGGCCAGAACGGGGAGCGCCGGGTCCCGGCGGCGGACTTCTTCGAGGACTACTTCGCCACGGCCATCGGCCCGCAGGAGATCCTCACCGCCATCCGGTTCCCGAAGTACACCGGCTGGGGGGCGCGGTACGAGAAGTTCAACCGCGTCGCGCAGGCCTGGTCGATCGTCGCGGTGGCCGCCACGGTCAAGGTCGAGGGCGGGTCGATCACCGACGCGCGCATCGGCCTGACCAACATGGCGGGCACACCCGTGCGTGCGCGGGGTGTGGAGACGGCCCTGGTGGGGCAGACGATGTCCGAGGAGACGGTCCGCGCAGCCGCGCAGGCCGCCGCCGAGGGCACCAACCCCACCTCGGACGCCGACGCCGGCTCGGACTACCGCGAGCACCTCGCCCGGGTGCTCACCGGGCGGGCGGTGCTGGCCGCGGCGGGCTGACGCTCTCGCCGTCGTACCTCGTCCCTCTGGGACAGCAGCGAGGCCCGTCTCCGCCCCTCGGGGCGGCGACGGGCCTCGCGCATGTCGTCCCTCGTGCCGTATGGAGGTTGGTTATGCAGCTGGAGAACACGTTCACCGTCCCCGTGGACATCGACACCGTCTACGACGCCCTCAACGATCCCGAGAAGGTGACCCCCTGCTTCCCGGGCGCCGCGCTGACCTCGCAGGACGGTGACGA
Organism: Actinomycetospora sp.; assembly: GCF_055612215.1. Taxonomy (NCBI): domain Bacteria; kingdom Bacillati; phylum Actinomycetota; class Actinomycetes; order Pseudonocardiales; family Pseudonocardiaceae; genus Actinomycetospora; species Actinomycetospora sp. Next base: position 1,058 of record NZ_JBVPVA010000391.1, read on the forward strand.
CTTCACGGGCACCGTCAAGGTGAAGCTGGGCCCGATCTCGATGACCTACAAGGGCAAGGGCACCTTCGTCGAGCGCGACAAGACCGCCCACAAGGTCGTCGTCGACGCGCAGGGTCGCGACTCGCGCGGCAACGGCACCGCCTCGGCCAAGGCGACGCTGACCATGAGCGAGGCCGGCAGCGGCCAGACCAAGGTCACGGTGCTCACCGAGATGCAGGTGACCGGAAAGCCCGCGCAGTTCGGTCGCGGCGTCATGGCCGACGTCGGGGACAAGATCCTCGGGCAGTTCGCCTCCTGCCTCGCCGACGAGTTCGCCGACGCGCCGGCGCCGGCCGCGTCGGGGTCGGAGTCGTCGAGCACCTCCAACGGCGCCGCCCCGGCCGCCAGCTCGGGCGCCGCGCCGGTGTCCGGGGACGCGACCCCGGTCTCGCAGCCCGCCGCCCCGTCGCCGGTCTCCGCCGCCTCCGGCGCGCCCGAGGCCGCGCCGATGGCGTCGACGGTCGCGGAGGCCCGCAAGGGCAGCGACACCGCGGCCAAGCCCGGCGGGTCACCCTCCTCGGGCGCCGGTCCCCAGCCGGTGTCGCAGGCGCCGCGCTCGGCGAGCCCCGAACGCCCGAAGCGCCAGCAGGCCGAGGCCATCGACCTGCTCGACGCCTCCGGCGGCGCCGTCATGAAGCGGGTCGTCCCGGTCGCGGCCGGTGTCGGCGTGCTCGCGCTGATCCTCCTGATCATCCGGCTCGCGCGCCGCTGATCCGTCGTGCTCGGGTCCTGAGCGAAGGGCACCTCCGGTCGAGTCGATCGATCGAGGGTGCCCTTCGCTCGTTTCCCCCAGAGAATGTCGACCATGACGACGACGCCTGCCGACGCGGATACCGCCGTCGCCGGCCCCCTCGCGGGCCTGCGCGTGCTCGAGATGGGCACGATCATCGCGGGCCCGTTCGCCGCACGGATCCTCGCCGACTACGGCGCCGACGTCGTCAAGATCGAGCCGCCCGGCCGCCCGGACCCCGTCCGCGAGTGGGGCCAGGGCGATTACCACGGCCATCGCTTCATGTGGACCGTGCTCGGGCGCAACAAGCGCTGCATCACCCTCGACCTGCGCAGCGCGCGCGGCCAGGAGGTGCTGCTCGAGCTGATCGAGCACACCGACGTCGTCGTCGAGAACTTCCGCCCGGGCACCCTCGAGCGCTGGAACCTCGGCTACGACCGGCTCTCCGCGGCCAATCCGGGCCTCGTCCTCGGCCGGGTCTCGGGCTACGGGCAGACCGGCCCGTACGCGTCGCTGCCCGGCTACGCCTCGGTCGCCGAGGCGATGAGCGGCCTGCGCGGCATCAACGGCTACCCCGACCAGCCCCCGCCCCGCACCGCGGTCTCGCTGGGCGACTCCCTCGCCGGGATGGTCGCCGTCCAGGGCGTGCTCGCGGCGCTCTTCCGGCGCTCGGTGACCGGCCGGGGCCAGGTCGTCGACATCGCGATCACCGAGGCCTGCCTGTCGGTCCTCGAGTCGTGCATCCCGGAGTACGACAAGCTCGGCCGCGTCCGCCGGCCGTCGGGCACCCGGCTCGACGGGATCGCGCCGTCGAACATCTACCAGGCCGCCGACGGGCTCTGGATGGTCGTGGCGGCCAACCAGGACACGGTGTTCCGGCGGCTGTGCGCGGTGATGGGCCGCCCGGAGCTCGCCGAGGACCCGCGCTTCGTCGACCACGTCGCCCGCGGGGAGAACCAGGACGAGATCGACGGCATCGTCGCCGACTGGGTCCGGGCCCGTCCCGCCGACGAGGTCCGGCGCCTGCTCGACGAGGCCGGCGTCATCGTCGGGCCGATCAACACCATCGCCGAGGTGGTCCACGACGAGCAGTTCCTCGCCCGCGACATGCTCGTCCCGCACCACGACGAGCGCTTCGGTGAGGACGTGCTCGGCCCGGGCGTCGTCCCGCGGTTCGAGGCGACGCCGGGCAGCGTGCGCCGCGCCGGTACGGCCCCGGGCGCGGACAACCGGGCGGTCTACGGCGAGCTGGGGTACACGGCCGACGAGATCGACGCGCTCGCCGCGGACGGGGTGATCTGAGGTGCGCGTCGGGCACGCGCAGCGGATCGGCGACGGCGCGCTGACCGGCACGACCGTCGTCCTCCCGGGATCCGACGGTGCCGTGGCCGGCGTCGACGTGCGCGGCGGCGGCCCGGGGACCCGCGAGACCGACGCCCTCGACCCGCGCACGCTCGTCGACCGCGTCCACGCCGTGGTGCTCTCCGGTGGCTCGGCCTACGGGCTGGCGGCGGCCACCGGCGTCATGGACGCCCTCGGGGAGGCGGGGATCGGCTTCCCGGTGGGTCCGCGCAGCGGCGAGGCAGGGGCGAGCGGAGCGACGGGGGCATGGGTGGTGCCGATCGTCCCGGCGGCGGTCGTCTTCGACCTCGGCCGCGGCGGCGAGTTCCGCGCCCGTCCCGACGCCGGGCTCGGTGCGGCGGCACTCGCGGCCGCCGTGGGGGGCCCGTCTCCGCAGGGTGTGGTGGGGGCCGGTACCGGGGCACTGGTCGGCGGGCTCAAGGGCGGCGTGGGCACCGCGAGCGAGACGACCCTGGGTGGGGACACGGTGACCGCGCTGTGCGTGGTCAACGCCGCCGGCTCGGCCGTCGACCCCCGCACCGGCGCGCTGTGGTCCGCCGCGCACCTCACCGCCGACGACGCCGTGCCGCCGGCCCTGCCCGACGACCGGTCCTCGCTGCTCGCGCGCCTCGCCGCCGCGGCCGCCCCGCCGACGCTGAACACCACGATCGGCGTCGTCTGGACCGACGCGACGCTCACGGTGGCCCAGTGCACGAAGCTCGCCGCCGTCGCCCACGACGGGCTCGCCCGCGCGATCCGCCCGGCCCACGGCATGACCGACGGCGACACCTTCTTCGGCCTCGCCACCACCGACCGGCCGGCCCCCGACTTCCCCGGGCTCCAGGCCCTGCTCACCGCGGGCGCCGACGTCGTCGTGCGCGCCGTCGGGAACGCCGTGCTCGCGGCGGAGACCGTGACGACGGCAGCGGGCACCTACCGCAGCTACCGGGACGTGGTCGCGGGATGAGGCTGCGTGTGGCGACCTGGAACCTCTGGTGGCGCCTCGGCGGCCACGAGCGGCGCCGGCCCGCGATCCTCGCCGCGCTGCGCGACCTCGACGCCGACGTCATCGCCCTGCAGGAGGTGTGGTCCTCTCCCGCCGACGACCTCGCGTCGCTGCTCGCGGCCGACCTCGGGATGCACGCGTCCTTCGGCGCCTCCCCCGACCCGACGCCGTGGACGAGTGGGCGCGACGGCGACCCGTCGTACGGCATCGGGAACGCGGTGCTCGCCCGGTGGCCGGTCCGCGCCACGGGTACGGAAGGACTGCCGGCCGGGCGGGCGCCGGGGACGCGGGTGCTCCACGGCGCGGTCGTCGATACCCCGGCCGGGTCGTGCCCGGTCTGGTCCGTGCACCTGGACTCGTCGCTGGTCGGCTCGGCCGGCCGGGTCGAGCAGGTCCGGGTGATCGCGCGGCGCGTGGTGACCGCGCCGCCGAGCGACCTGCCCCCGCTCGTGGCCGGCGACTTCAACGCCCAGCCCGACTCCGACGAGATGCGCCTGCTCGAGGGCCACCTCACCGCGCCCGCCGAGCCCGGGCTGCTGCTGGTGAACACCCGGCGCTGGGCCGCGGACCCGGACGAGCCGACCTGGAGTCCGGCGAACCCCTACGTCGTGCCCAGCGGTTCGCCACCCGCGCGCATCGACCACGTGCTCGTCGGGCTGGACCGGGGCACGGTGCGGGTGCGGGTCGGGCGGGTCGCGCTGTTCGGCGACCGCCCGGTCGAGGGTGTCTGGCCCTCGGACCACTTCGGGGTCGTCGTGGACCTGGAGGTGGGCGGGTGACGAGGAGCCTGCACTGGTGGACCCGGGACTCCGCCGGGCCGACGTTGATCCTCCCGGACGGATGTCTGGACGTGATCGTGCGTCCCGACGGCGAGGCGGTGGTGGCCGGGCCGGACGCCGTCGCGCGGGAGAGCGCCGGCGCCGGTCGCCACGTCGGGGTGCGCTTCTCCCACGGCCTCGGCCCGCTGGTGCTCGGCGTCCCGGCCGACGAACTGACCGGGCGGGTGGTGCCCCTGGCGGACGTGGTCGGCCGCGACGCCGCGGCCGGCCTCGAGGCCGGCTCCGCGCCGCTGCTGGCCGAGTGGGTGCGCGGCCGGCTCGCGACCGTGCACGACGACGACCCGTGGGCGCCGGCCGCGTTCGCGGCGGCCGCGGTCGGGACCCCGGTCGCGACGATCGCCGACCGCACCGGCCTGTCCGCGCGCACCCTGCAGCGCCGGTGCCGGGTCCGCTTCGGCTACGGCCCGCAGCACCTCGCGCGGGTGCTGCGTCTGCAGCGGGCGCTGGCGTTGCGCCGGGCCGGCTCGCCCTGGGCCGCCGTCGCGGCGGACGCGGGCTACGTCGACCAGCCGCACCTCGCGCGGGAGTGCCGCGCGCTCACGGGGCGGGCGCCGACCCTGCTGTAGTTCCGGTGCTGCGACGCCGTCGCTCCCAGACCGGGGACTCCGCCCTCACCGCTCGTCCGGCACGACGGCCGCTGGGTGCCGCGGTCCGGCGCACGCCGCAGGTAGCACCCCGATGACTGAGTCCGGGTCCGGACGCGCGCCGTCGAGCGGAGCTGAGACTGTCGGGGGGTCGCGCTAGCTTTCGCACATGAGTTCGAACACCGGGGTCGAGGCGGGTGACACGGTCAGTGTGGAGCTGACCGCGATGCTCGCCCGGCTCGGCGAGCTCGCTGACATCGAGCCTGTCGCGGCCTCGGACGGCGGGGCCGAGCTGGTGGACCAGATCGCGGTGATGGAGCAGCTGCGCAGCGCGTTGGCCGCGGCGCAGCACACCGTCATGGTCGCGTTCGCCCGGACCCGGGTCGCCGAGCAGGCCGAGCTGGTCGCCGCAGGCCGTCTCGATCCGGAGGCGCTGGGCCGCGGGATCGCCGACGAGATCGCCCTGGCCGCCCAGGTCTCACCGACCCAGGGCTCGAAGCGGCTCACGGTCGCGCGCACCCTGGCTGCTGATCTGCCGAACATCCGTGCCCTGCTGGCGGCGGGGCGGATCAGAGAGCAGCTCGCCGAGACCGTCGTCGGCCAGACCTCCCACCTCGACGGCGAGCAGCGCCGTCTGGTCGACAAGGCGCTCGCCGAGGCCGGGCTCGAGCAGCTCGG
>NZ_JBVPVA010000442.1:0-4130 GCF_055612215.1 Actinomycetospora sp.
AGCTCGGGGGCACGGCGGAGCTGGTGACGGCGCCGGACGAGGGCGTCGAGTGGGAGCTGCGGGTGCCGCGGGGCGGCGACGGGCGGGAGGCGCGGTGAGCGTGCGGGTGATGGTGGTCGACGACCACCCGATGTGGCGCGAGGGCGTGGCGCGGGACCTCGCCGAGCGGGGCCTCGAGGTGGTGGCGACGGCGGGTGACGGCGCCGCCGCGGTGCGGATCGCGCCGGCGGTGCGCCCCGACGTCGTGCTCATGGACCTCCAGATGCCGCACCTCGACGGGGTGGGGGCGACGGCCGCGATCCTCGGGGCGCTGCCCGACACCCGGGTCCTCGTGCTCTCCGCGAGCGCCGAGCAGGGCGACGTGCTCGGGGCCGTGCGGGCCGGGGCGGCGGGCTACCTCGTGAAGTCCGCCCAGGTCGCGGAGCTGGTGGACGCGGTGGAGCGGACGGCGGCCGGCCAGGCCGTCTTCGGCCCGGAGCTCGCCGGGCTGGTGCTGGGCGAGTTCCGCCGCCGGGAGCGGGCGGCCCGTGACGCGCCGGGCACCGGCGGACCGGCGCTCACGCCGCGGGAGACGGAGGTGCTGCGGCTCGTCGCGAAGGGGCTGACGGCGCGACGGATCGCGGAGCGCCTCGGGCTCTCCCCCCGCACTGTCGAGAACCACGTCCAGAACGTCCTGCGCAAGCTCCAGCTGACCAACCGGGTGGAGCTGGCGCGCTACGCGATCGAGCAGGGCCTCGACGCAGATTCCTGATCCGACATGTCTGCGTTGACATGTCATGTCGGACAGGTACAGACTCCTGCTGTCAGCCCGAGACCCGAGGAGTCGCCATGACGATCACCGCACCCACGGAGCCCGCCCCCGTGAGCACCCGCGCGGGCACGGGTGGACGGTTCTCCCCGCTGTTCGGGCTGGCCTGGGACGTCGGCCTGCCCCTGGTCGGCTACTACGGGATGCACGCCCTCGGCGCCTCCGACTGGACCGCGCTCCTCACGGCGACCGGCCTCGCCGGGGCCCGCCTGCTCTGGGTCCTCGCCCGGACCCGCCGCGTGACCTGGTTCGGGGCGGTGATGCTGGCGGTGTTCGGCATCGGGCTGGTGCTCGCCGTCGTCGGGGGCGACCCGCGGTTCATCCTGCTCAAGGACTCCTTCACCACCGGCGGCGTCGGGATCGTCTTCCTGCTGTCCCTGCTCGCGGCCCGGCCGCTGACCTTCGCGGCCCTGCAGTCGTGGCAGCCCGCCAAGGCGGCCGAGCTCGACGCGATCTGGGACACCGCCCCCGGCGTCCGGCGCACCTTCCGCATCAGCGCGATCGTCTGGGGTGTGGGTCTGCTCCTCGAGGCCGCCCTGCGCGTCCCGCTGATCTACGTCCTGCCGATCGACGTCGCGGTCGGCGCCTCGACGGGGATGCAGATCGTGGCCTTCGCGGGCCTCGGGACCTGGAACGCGGTCTACGCGATCCGCGCCGAGCGGCGCCTGTCCGCGGGCGCCGCGTGAGCACGCACGTCCGTCCCGCGACCGCCGCCGACACCTCGGCGGCGGTCGCCGTGCTGGCCCGCGCCTTCCACGACCACCCGGTGTACCGCCACGCCCTGCCCGACGACGCCGCGCGCCGGAGGCGGCTCCCGGGGCTGATGCACACGATGGTCGTGACGATGTACGGCCACGCCGGCCCGCTGGACGTGGCCGACGACGAGCTCGGGTCCGTCGTCGGCGCGGCGGCGTGGCACCGGCCCGGCCACCCCGAGCCGGGCGGGCCGACGATGCTGCGCGGGTTCCTGGGCATGGCGCGCGCGACGCGGACGCGCCTGGGTGAGTGGTCGCGGCTCGGGAGCGCGATCGAGCGGATGCGCCCCGACGAGCCGCACTGGTACCTCTTCCACGTCGGCGCCGACCCCCGTCACCAGGCGCGCGGGGTGGGGTCGGCCCTCGTTCGGCGGGGCCTGGAGCGGGTGGACGCCGACGGCGTCGCCGCGCACCTGGAGTGCGCGCCCGACCTCGTCGGCTACTACGCGCGCTTCGGGTTCGCCGAGGTCGAGACGGTGCCGCTGGAGGCGGTGGAGCTCGTGACGATGACGCGGCCCGCGCGGCCCTGAGCCGCGCCGCCCGGACTCGTCAGCCGGTCTCGGCGACGGCCCGCGTCCCGACCCGGCCCGCCGCCTCGGCCGCGTCGAGCCGCTCGAGGGCCCAGTGGGCCCACGTCGCGACCGCGTCGTACTGCCGGACCCCGTACTCGCCGGCGATCCGGCCGAAGGGCAGTGCGTCGGTGCCCGCCGCGGCGTCGATGTCGGCCATCAGCGGGCGGAGCCGAGCGAGCTCGGTCTCGCAGTGCTCGGCGATCGAGCCGAGCAGGATCCGCGCGTCCGCGGGCTCGAGGGCCTGGACGAGGAACATCCGCAGCACCGTCTCGTTGCGCACCGTCGCGTTCTCCGGCGGGGCCATCAGCCACGACCGCAGCTCGGCGCGGCCCGCGTCGGTCACGGCGTAGGTCTTGCGCCCGCGCGCACCGGTGGTCTCGACGGCGACGAGGCCCTCCTCGGCCATCTTGACCAGCTCGGGGTAGATGCGCGTGTGCCCGGCCTGCCACGCGTAGCGGCCGAGGTCGCCCTCGAACTGCCGGGAGAGGTCGTACCCGCTCGCGGGCTCCTGAGCCAGGAGGCCGAGCAGGGCGTGGCGCAGGGACATGTGCAGACCATACCTCTCCATTCCGACATGTCAGCATTGACATGTCGGCGAGGGCAGGCGCACGCTCGTCGGGCCACCGTCGCCGCAGGAGGACCCGATGAGCACCACGTCGCCCGAGCGTCCGACCTACCTCGCCGGCCGGTTCGCCCCCGTGTCCGACGAGATCGACGCGGTCGACCTGCCCGTCGAGGGTGCGCTCCCGCCCGAGCTCGACGGCCGCTACCTGCGCAACGGCCCCAACCCGCTGCCGGGGACCGACCCGGGCCACTGGTTCCTCGGCCACGGCATGCTGCACGGTGTGCGGCTGCGCGCCGGCCGCGCGGAGTGGTACCGCAACCGGTGGGTGCGGACCGGGGCGCTGGCCGGGCGGCCGTTCCTGTCCGAGCACGGTGTCGACCGGACCGCCGTCGTCGCGAACACCCACGTCGTGGAGCACGCGGGGCGGCTGCTGGCGCTGGTCGAGAGCGGCTTCCCCTACGAGGTCGACGCCGAACTGGGCACCGTCGGCCCCTGCGACTTCGACGGCCGACTCACCACCGGGATGACAGCCCACCCCAAGACCGACCCGACGACCGGCGAGCTGCACTTCTTCGGCTACTCGCCGTTCCCGCCGTACCTGACCTACCACCGGCTCTCCGCGGCGGGCGAGCTCGTCGTCTCCCGGCCGGTGGGGGTCGCCGGGCCGACGATGATGCACGACTTCGCGATCACCGAGCACCACGTCGTGTGGCTCGACCTGCCGATGGTCTTCGCCGCGGAGCGGCTCGGGCAGGGGATGCCCTTCGCGTGGGACGAGTCGTACGGGGCGCGGCTCGGGGTCATGCGGTTCGACGACCCCACGGCCCACGTGCGGTGGTTCGACGTCGACCCCAGCTACGTCTTCCACGTCGGGACCGCGCACGAGACCGTGTCGCCGCACGACGACGGGCTGCGGATCGTCCTGGACGGGGCGCGCTACGGCGCGGCGGACGCGGCGGTGCTCTGGGGCGGGGCGCTCGCGGCGGGCGCCCGGCCCGCGACGACCGCGGCGTGCGCGGCCGCGCGGGGGGTCGCCCGGATGCACCGCTGGACGCTCGACCCGGCCTCCGGGGCGGTCACCGAGACCCCGCTCGCCGACCGGCCCGTGGAGTTCCCGACGCTGGACGACGCGCTGACCGGGCGCGAGGCGCGCTACCGCTACGCGGTCGCCTCGGCCTCACGGCAGAACGCGATCGTGAAGCTCGACGTCACCACCGGGGCGAGCACCGCGTACGAGCTCGGGCCCGACGTCGCCGCCGGTGAAGCGGTGTTCGTGCCGGCCGGTCCGGGGGCGCGCCGCGAGGACGACGGGTGGTTGCTGACGATCACGACGCGGACCGATCGCTCGGCCTCCCAGCTCCTGGTGCTCGACGCCGCCGACGTCACCCGACGGGTGGCCGCGGTGACCCTGCCGCGCGGGGTGCCGGCCG
>NZ_JBVPVA010000700.1:0-2750 GCF_055612215.1 Actinomycetospora sp.
GCCTCTTCGCCGGCGGGCGCTTCGGCGGCTTCGGGGGCGGTGGCGGCGGCTTCGGCGGCCGGGGCGCGGGCACCGGCGCGACCGGCGGCTTCGACGTCAACGACCTGTTCGGCGGCGGCCGGGCCGGGGGCGGCGGTGGCGGCCTCGGCGACCTGCTCGGCGGCATCTTCGGCGGCATGGGCGGAGCCGGCGGCACCACGACCGACCCCACCGGCGGCATGGGCGGCGCCGGCGGTGCCGGCGGCATGGGCGGCGGCCTCGGCGGCACGCCCCGCCGCCGCCGCGGGGCCGACGTCGAGACCGAGGTCCGCATCGACTTCGGCGAGGCCGTGAACGGCGCGACGCTCCCGCTGCGCCTGACCTCGCCGATGCGCTGCGGCACGTGCGAGGGCTCCGGCGCCCGGCCCGGCACCACGCCCCGCACCTGCACCCGGTGCGGCGGCGCGGGACTCGTCTCCCGCAGCCAGGGCGCATTCGCGTTCAGCGAGCCGTGCCCGGACTGCCGCGGGACCGGGCACCTCGTCGACGACCCGTGCCCGGAGTGCGGCGGCGACGGCGTGAGCTCCCGCCCGCGGACGCTGACGATCCGCATCCCGGCGGGCGTGGAGGACGGCAAGCGCATCCGGCTGGCCGGCAAGGGCCAGCCCGGGCCCAGCGGCGGGCCGTCCGGCGACCTCTACGTCGTCGTCCACGTGACCCCGGACGCGGTGTTCGGCCGGTCGACCAAGAACCCCGACGACCTCACGCTCTCACTGCCGGTGACCTACCCGGAGCTGGTGCGGGGCGCCACGGTCACGGTGCCCACCCTCGAGGGCCGCATCTCGCTCAAGGTGCCGCCCGGCAGTGCGGTGGGCCGCACGCTGCGCGTCCGCGAGCGCGGGGTGAAGCGCAAGGACGGCCGGGGCGACCTGCTGGTCACCCTCGAGCTCGCCGTGCCGCAGCGGCTGTCCGCGGAGGCGAGCGAGGCCCTCGACGCCTACGCCCGGGCCACCGCCGGCGAGGACCCCCGCGCCCGGCTGATGGATCGGGCGGAGGCCGGTCGCAAGGAGGCGGCGTCGTGACCGGCCCGCGCGACGGTGCCCGCGGCGCGGACGGCGCCCCGCGCGCGTCCGCGATCCCCGGCCTGCCCGCGTGGGCGGACGAGGACACCCCGGTCTTCGTCATCTCCATCGCCGCCGAGTTCTCCGGCATGCACGCCCAGACGTTGCGTTCCTACGACCGGATCGGGCTCGTCCGGCCCGGGCGGGCCAGCGGCGGCGGGCGGCGCTACTCGGTGCGCGACATCGCGCTGCTGCGCGAGGTCCAGCGGCTCTCCCAGGAGGAGGGCGTCAACCTGGCCGGCATCAAGCGGATCATCGAGCTCGAGCGCGAGGTCGACCAGCTCACCGACCGCCTCGCCGAGGTCACCGAGGAGCTCGCCCGCAGCCAGACCAGGCTCCAGGCCCTGTCCGAGCAGCGCGGCGGCCGCGGGGACCTGCTGCCGGCCCGGCGCACCCAGTCCGTCGTGGTCTGGCAGCCGGGACGGCGCTCGGCGCCGGAGGAGCCCCCGGAGCGCTGAGGAGTGCGCTCAGTCCTCGTCGTCGTCGGTGAAGGGGTCGTAGTGGATCCGGTCCAGCGGCGTGCCGTCGACCAGCAGGGCCGCCGTCGTCGCCCGGATCATCTCGGGCGAGCCCGCGACCACGACGTCGTGGGAGAGCCACGGCCCGGCGCGGGTGATGGCCTCGACGACCGTGCCCGGCGCGAGCTCGAGGTCGAGCGGGTCGGACTCGCACGCCCCGACGACCGCGAGCCACGGCGCGTCCTCGCCGATGACGGCGAAGCGGTCCAGGCTGTGCAGGTCCTCCGGGGTCCGGCCCCCGACGACGACGGTGGTCGGCCGCACGTCCGCGCCCGCCGCGGCGTGCGCCGCGAGGTCCTCGCAGAGCGCCAGCGCGACCGCGGCGCCGGTCCCACCCGCCACGATGAGCAGCTCCCGCTCGGCCGTGGCGTCGGCGGTGAGGTCCCCCTCGGCCGGCCCGATGTTCCAGCGTTCGCCGCACTGCGTGTGCGCGACGAGGCTGCGGCTGACCCAGCCGCCCGCCACGGCGCGCACGTGGAACTCCAGGAGACCGTCGGCGCGGGGAGCGCCGGCCGGCGTCAGCCGCCGCCACATCCGGGGGCGCTGGGGCACCTCGACCGTGACCCACTGGCCGGGCCGGTACTCGACGGGGACGTCCGGGGCGACCGTGATCACCGCGAGGTCCCAGCTCAGGCGCCGGTGCCCCACGACGGTCCCGCCGACGACGCCGGGCAGGCTCGCCGCCCGGCGGCGCGCGGGCTCGGCCGCGAGCGAGTAGGCCAGGACCCAGGCGGCGTCGGCCCCGGGGGCCCACAGCTCGCCCGCGAACTCCCGCACCGCGCCGACCAGCGCGACGCCGACGGGCTCGTCGGCGGAGACGTCGAGGCCCAGGGCCCGGGTCTCCCGGGCGAGGGTGCTGATCGCGGGGGCGAGCTCGCGGGGCCGGTCGACCGCGGACATCGCGCCGATCGCGGCCCGGAGCAGCCGCCGGGCCGCACGGTCGGCCTGCGCGGGGAACTGCGCGCGCAGGTGCGGGGCGAGGCTGAAGAGCAGGGCGCCGAACCAGTGGGCGACGTCGGCCTCCTGGTCGTCGAGGCGCGACCAGATGGCGCGGACGGCCTCGCCGGCGAGCGCGACGTCGGAGCGCGGCGAGGTCAGCGGGGTGGTGGCCCCGGGGCGCGCGCCGGCCGCG
>NZ_JBVPVA010000727.1:0-2386 GCF_055612215.1 Actinomycetospora sp.
CTTGATCCGCGACACCGCCTGGCGGACGGTCCGCATCGCGCGGCCCTGCAGCGAGAAGGTCGCGACGTCGACGACGGCCTCGTCGCCCAGTTCGAGCGCGTCCAGGCCCGCCTCCCGGGACCACACCCGCGCGCCGGTCTCCGAGCAGCCCAGCACCGCGGACACCCACCCGTAGCGGCGACAGACCGCGACGAACGCCTCGATCGCCCCCGGCCAGGCCTCGACGTCACCGAGGGGGTCGCCCGACGCCAGCGCGACGCCCGCCACCACGCGGTAGGACACCGCCGCCTTCCCCGACTCCGAGAACACCACCGACTTGTCGCGCCGGAGAGCGAAGTAGCCCAGGGAGTCCGTGGCGCCGTGGCGCGCGAGCAGGCCCCGGATCCCGTCGACGTCCTCCGGCGCGAGCTGCGGGCGCGGCTCGGCGGAGCGCAGCAGGAAGTACCCGCCGAGCACGACCGCACCGACACCGAAGGACAGCCCGACCGCCGCAGTGAGGTCGTCGTACCAGTCGACCCGGAACTCGACGGGGCCGGAGACGCCGATCAGCGAGAGCGCGGCCTGCGCGAACTTCTCCCCGGCCGTGGGCCGGACGACGAACAGCGTCGGCCGGACGAAGAACAGCATCGCCGAGACGATGACGAAGCCGGCCGCCAGCAGCTGCAGCACCAGCCGCGCCGCGAGGAGCCGGCCGACGGGGTCGGGCACCGCGTCGAACTCGCGGCGGGTGACCACGAGCCCGATCAGCAGGACGACGGCCACGACGAGCGGCGGGATCGGATGTCGGCCGAGGAGGTGCGAGGCGACGATCACCACGCAGAGCAGCACCGTGAGCTGCCACGCGCGCCGCTTGCGCCGTCGCAGTCCGGTCGCCAGCAGGATCAGCCCGACCCCGGCCGTCGCGAGGATGACGGTGCCCACCAACGAGGCCTCGACCGGCAGGCCGAACCACGCCGCGGGCTCCAGACGCCGCCGCGCCGCCGGGGCGAAGATCGAGATGATCGAGAGCAGCCCCACGATCCGGGCCGACCAGACGATCACGCCTGCGACCCGGGCGCGCCGGCGTCGTTCCTGCCGGACCTCCCCCTCGGGTCGCTCGTGCATCGTCGTCACGCCCTGGACCTCCGGCTCCGCTGCCAGCCCCTCACGATCTCAGCGCAGGTGTGCGTCGAACCAGTTCAGCACGCGGTTGCGCGCGTCGGAACGGGTGCCCTCGCCGTCGTGGTCCTCCAGCGGATCCTGCGCCACCGGCGCGGCCTCGTCGGCGTCGAAGCGGTGCTCGGCCGCCGGGAAGACGACCACGTCGACGACGGCCCCGGAGGCGTGCGCGGCCTCCCGGAGCCGGTCGACGTCGGACGGGTCGACCGGGTCGCCGGTCTCGCCGTAGAGCCCGAGCCAGGGGCAGGTGAGCTCGCCGATGACGTCGAGCAGAGCCGGCAGCCCATCGGCCAGCGGGGCCTGCACCCCGGCCGCGGCCACCGTCACCGCCGCCCCGAGCGCGCGCTGCGAGGCCACCACCAGGGCCGCGGTGGCCCCGAGGTCGAAACCGAGGACGCCCATGCGGTCGGAGGGCACCCCGTGCTCGGCCAGCCAGCCGAAGGAGGCGTCCGAGTCGGCGAGCACCGAGGCGCCGGAGACGAGGGCGGCGCCCTCGGACGCCGACGCCTCGTCGTCGAAGCGGGGGGAGCCCTCGCGGTGGAACAGGTGCGGGGCGACGGTGAGCCAGCCCTCCCCCGCCAGGCCGTCCACGATGCGCTCGGTGTGCTCGGTGACCCCGTGCGAGGAGTGCAGCACGACGATGCCGCCGCGCACCGCCGCCCCGTCCGGCTCACCGACGGTCACCGCGAGCTCGGTGTCGTCGACGAGGGGGATCGTCTCCGTCCGGGTGGTCATGCGACCAGCCTTCCACGTCGCGTTCCGTTCGGCGGGAGCAGGCCGCGCGGGACGGGACACCGTGACCTGCGCATTACCGTGGGGGTGTGACCGCACCGACCCCGCTGCGCCCGGACCTGTCCACCCTGCCCGCCTACGTCGCCGGTCGCACCGTCGCGGGCGCGGTGAAGCTCGCCAGCAACGAGGTCGCGCTGGCGCCGCACCCCGCGGTGCAGGCGGCGGTCGCCGAGGCCGTGGCGGCGGGCAACCGCTACCCCGACATCACCGTGTCCGCGCTCACCCGGCGGCTCGCGGAGCACCACGGGGTGGGCCCCGAGCGGATCGCCGTCGGCTGCGGGTCGGTGGCGCTCTGCCAGCAGCTGGTGTCCTCGGTGTGCTCGCCGGGCGACGAGGTGGTGTTCGCGTGGCGGTCCTTCGAGGCCTACCCGATCGTCACCCTGATCGGCCACGCCGTCGCGGTGCCGGTGCCGCTCACCCCGGGTCACGTCCACGA
>NZ_JBVPVA010000136.1:0-3996 GCF_055612215.1 Actinomycetospora sp.
GGTCGGGCACGGCCCACTACCCGCCGGGACCGTGCGGGACCTGCTGCGCTCCACCGCGGGGAAGCGGTGGTGGCGGCGGTTGTTCGCCCACCCCGACACCGGCACCCTGGTCGGGGGCGAGTCTCGGGCGCGGCGCGTCGACGGGTTCCTCGCCGCGTTGATCGATCTGCGCGACGGCGGCCGCTGCCGCGACCCGTTCTGCGACGCGCCCATCCGCCACCACGACCACATCCGTCAGTCCCGCGCTGGTGGGCCGACCAGTTTCACCAACGGGCGCGGGGTGTGCGCGCGGGGGAACTTCGTGCGGGAGATGCCGGGCTGGGCGGTCGAGGTCGTCCACGACGGGCTCGGCGACCAGCCCCACACGGTGCGGACCACCACCCCGACCGGACACACCTACACCAGCCGCGCCGGACCCTGAGCTACTGAGGGAGCCAGGCGAACAGGTCGACCCCGACGCTGTCGGGGTCGAGCACCGTCGCGTAGCGCTGACCCCAGAACGCGTCGAACGGGGCCCGATGGCCGCGGTACCCGGCGCCCGTGAGGTCGGCGAACGCCGAGTCGACGCCGGCCGGCGACCCGCAGTCGAACGCGATCGCGACACGGCCGGCCTCCGACGGCGGCGAGAAGTCCGGGTCGAAGGAGCGGATCGTGTCCTCGGTGTCGAGGGCGAGGACCAGCGGGCCGAACGGGATGTTGACGTGCGGCTCGGTCTCGGCGCCGGAGGGGACGTCGAGCCCGAGCGCGCGGTAGAAGGCGACGGACGCGGCCATGTCGGAGACGACGATCCCGACGAAGGCCGGCTGCGGCGATGCGGCGCTCATGCCGTGGGACGCTAGAGCCGTGCCGGGACCCGCGTCGTGGATCCATCGGACACGGGAGCTGGCGTTCACCCCGCCGCTCAACCCGGACAACCTCTACGGGCACCTCGTGGCCACGGCCGTCCCGGGCATCGAGGAGTGGCACGACGGGGCCTACCGGCGCACGCTCGCGCTGTCCGGCGGCCCCGGGGTCGTCGTGCTGCCGCCGCCCTCGGGGCCGGGGGTGGTCACCGCGACGCTGCTCCTGTCCGATGCAACCGACGAGGACGAGGCCGTCCGCGCGGCCCGCCGCATCCTCGACCTGGACGCCGACCCGGCCGCGGTCACCGCGGTGCTCGGCGCCGACGAGGTCCTGCGCCCGCTGGTCGAGAACGCGCCCGGCCGACGGGTGCCGGGGTGCCCCGACCCGGACGAGTTCGCCGTGCGCGCCGTCCTCGGCCAGCAGGTCTCGACGGCGGCCGCCCGCACCCACGCCGCCCGGCTCGTCCGGGCCCACGGGACGCCGCTGCCGGACGCCGGCTCGGCGGGTTCCTCCCTCACGCACCTCTTCCCGTCCGCGCACCAGCTCACCGCCCTCACCGACGACGAGCTCGGCATGCCCGCCAGCCGCAAGCGCACCCTCCACGGGCTCGTCGCGGCCCTGGCCGACGGCACCGTCGACCTCCGCGCCGACCTCGCCACCGCACGGCGGGAGCTCGGGGCGCTGCGCGGGATCGGGCCGTGGACGGTTGACTCGGTGGCGATGCGGGCCCTCGGCGACGCGGACGCGTTCCTGCCGGCCGACCTCGGCGTCCGTGTCGCCGCCCGGGAGCTCGGTCTCCCCGAGCGCGACCGCGACCTGATCGCCCGCGCCGAGGTCTGGCGGCCCTACCGCGCGTACGCGACGCAGTACCTGTGGTCGGCCCTCGACCACGCGGTCAACACGATGCCGAGTTGATCACGCGGCCGACCTGATCAGACGTTCATGACGCTCAGAAGAGCCGCTGACCAGCCGTCTCGAGGTCGAGGAGAGCACGCTTGCGGTCGAGGCCGCCCGCGTAGCCGGTGAGCGACCCGTCGGACCCGACCACCCGGTGGCAGGGGACGACGATCGCCACCGGGTTGGTGGCCATCGCCCCGCCCACGCGTCGGGACTCCGAGACCGGCAGTCCCACCGACGTCGCGAGTGCGCCGTAGGTGATCGTGTCGCCCCAGCCGACCGGCGCGAGGCCGTCGAGGACCCGCCGGTGCGCGGCGGTGGTCCCCGACAGGTCGACCGGCACCGTGAAGTCGCGCAGCGTCCCCGCGAGGTAGGCGTCCAGTTCCTCCTGCGCGGTGGCGACGATCCGGTCGCCGGCGGCGCTGCGGGGTGTCGGGACCTCCGGCGGGGAGAAGCCGAGCCGGGTCAGCCCGACCTCGGAGGCGTCCAGGTACAGCGTCCCGATCCGGGTCTCGTGCGCGACGGTCATGTCCGGGAGAACCCCACCGGGCCGGGGTGCGTTGCGGCTCAGCCGCCGGCGAACGGGGGCAGGACGTCGACGGTGGACCCGTCGGGCACCGCGACGGTGCGCTCGTGCACCGCGAGCCCGTCGAGGAGCAGGCTGCTCGCCGCGAGGACGCGTGTGAGGGCCTCGCCGTGGTCGGCGGCGAGCGCGGCGACGAGGTCCGCCACGGTGGTCCCCGCGGGCAGCGTCACGCGCTCGGTGGCGGCGCCCGCGGCGGCCTTCGCGCCGGCGAAGTAGCGCACGGTGGCGGTGACGTCCGCGCCCGAGGCGCCGACGCGGCGGGCGGGGGTCTCCAGGGAGCTGGTCACCGATTCATCCTCCGATCGCGCTCATGGGGCGGTCCGGCTGCAGGAACCCGGGGTCGTCGATCCCGTGGCCGGCCTTCTTGCCCCACATCGCGACCCGCCACGCGTCGGCGATCTCGTCGTCGGTGCCGCCGCCGCGCAGCAGGGCGCGCAGGTCGTTCTCGCTGCGGGCGAACAGGCAGGTGCGGATCTGGCCGTCCGCGGTGAGCCGCGTGCGGTCGCAGGTCCCGCAGAAGGGCCGGGTCACCGAGGCGATGATCCCGACCCGCGCCGGGCCGCCGTCGGGGCGAACGTACCCGGGCACCAGGAACCGCTCGGCGGGGGCACCGCCACGCTCGGCCGGGTCAGGGGTGAGGGTGAAGCGCTCGGCCAGCGTGGCCAGGACCTGCTCGGCGGTGATCATGCGGTCGCGCTGCCAGGAGTGCCCGGCGTCCAGCGGCATCTGCTCGATGATCCGCAGCTCGAAGCCCTCCGCGAGCGCCCACGCGAGCAGGTCGGGGGCCTCGTCGTCGTTGAGGCCAGGCATCAGGACAGTATTGATCTTGATCGGGCTGAAGCCGACCTCACGGGCCGCCGCCAGTCCGTCGAGGACGTCTCCCAGCCGATCCCGCCGGGTGATCTCGGCGAACCGCTCCGGGCGCAGCGTGTCGAGCGAGACGTTCACGCGGTCCAGGCCGGCGTCGGCGAGCCCACGGGCCCGCCGCGTGAGGCCGAGCCCGTTGGTGGTCACCGAGGTCTCGGGACGCTGCGGCAGGGCGGCCGTCGCGGCGACGATGTCCTCGAGGCCGCGCCGCAGCAGCGGCTCGCCACCGGTGAAGCGGATCTCGCGGACCCCGAGGCGCTCGACGCCGATGCGGACGAGCCGCACCACCTCGTCGTCGGTCAGCGCCTCCTCGGTCGGCATCCACTCCAGGCCCTCGGCGGGCATGCAGTAGGTGCAGCGCAGGTTGCAGCGGTCGGTCAGCGAGACCCGCAGGTCCGTCGCGACGCGGCCGAACCGGTCGACCAGCCGGGCGTCGTCGGGACGGTCCGAGGTGTCGGCACGGTCCGCGCCGGGCGCCGGCACGGACGGGACGCCGAGGTCGAGGATGGTCATCACCGCCACGATAACCGCGTCGCGACGGTGCCGGTGGGCCCTGTTCGCGCAGGTCGCAGCCGTGATCCGCAGATGCGGAAGCCGATCCTCGGCGGGCGCGCACCTGCGGGGCGCGAGTCGCAGGGACCCTGCGATCGGAGAGGTGGCCGGACCGGGCGGAGAGACGGCCGGCGGCCTCGGACCGCCGTCGCCCGGCCGGGTGACACGCCGACGGTCTCCCGCGTGCCCGCCGTCGGACACGCCGGTCACTACCGTGCCGGACGTGCCCTCTGCCGGGACCGCCACCGCCG
>NZ_JBVPVA010000868.1:0-2080 GCF_055612215.1 Actinomycetospora sp.
CGGTGCTCGGCGACCACCACGGCGCCCTCGGGGACTACCTGCGCTCCCTGGACCGGCTCGCCGGGCTCCCGTCGGGCACGACGCTGCTCCCGGGTCACGGGCCGGACCTCTCCGACGCCCCGCAGACCGCCCACGACTACCTGGCCCACCGTCGGCAGCGCCTCGAGCAGGTCCGCGAGGCGGTGCGGCGGCTCGGGGACGGCGCGACCCCGCGCCAGGTCGTCGAGGTGGTCTACGCCGACGTCGACGAGTCGCTGTGGCCGGCGGCGGACATCTCTGTCGCGGCGCAGCTGGAGTACCTCCGCGAGCAGGGCTGACCCCAGGACGCACCGCTGACGGCTGGGACAGCGTGAGGAACGAGCGCTGTGCCAGCGTCGGCTCGGTGCGACAACAGAGCTCAGCGGGCGCGACGGGCCAGGCGGTCGGGCTCGAGGATGAGGACGCTCTTGCCCTCGAGACGCAGCCAGCCGCGGGCGGCGAAGTCGGCCAGGGCCTTGTTCACCGTCTCGCGGGAGGCGCCGACGAGCTGGGCGATCTCCTCCTGCGTGAGGTCGTGCGTCACCCGTAGCAGCCCGGCCTCCTGCGACCCGAACCGCTGCGCGAGCTGCAGCAGCGCCTTCGCGACGCGGCCCGGCACGTCGGTGAAGATGAGGTCGGCCAGCAGGTTGTTCGTGCGGCGCAGCCGGCGGGCGACCACGCGCAGCAGCTGCTCCGCGATCTCCGGGCGCTGCGAGATCCACTCCTTGAGCGCCGTGCGGTCCATCGAGTAGGCCCGCACGTCGGTCACGCACGTGGCGGTCGACGTCCGGGGGCCCGGGTCGAAGATCGACAGCTCACCGAACATGTCGGAGGGGCCGAAGATCGAGAGCAGGTTCTCCCGGCCGTCCGGCGAGCGACGCCCGATCTTGACCTTCCCGCTCTGCACGATGAACAGCCGGTCGCCCGGCTCGCCCTCGTTGAAGATGACGGTGCCGCGGGGGAACTCGACCCGGTCGAGAGACTCCGTCAACACCTCGACCGCGGCCGGATCCACGCCTTGGAAGATCCCCGCGCGGGCCAGTACCTCGTCCACCGTCCGCTCCTCGCCGACTCGTCCGACCCCACCCGCCCGGAGCCATCGAGGCCCGGTGCGCGCTGTGTCCCCAGTCACGTCTACCGTCAGTCTAGTCGTGCGCATCGCCAAGATCACGCTGCACGCGGCCGACGCGATCTCCGGATTTGTCCCACTGCCGTGATCATCCGCGAGCGCGTCCCCCGACTGGACGACTCTACGCCCGCGGAATGACGCCGTTGGGTGAGCGTCAGGCGTTCGTGGTGCTCCGGGAGTCGTCCTCCGACGGGCGGCCCCGACGCGTGCTGCCGCCGCGCTTCCCCAGGTTGCGCAGCCGGAACATCTGCAGGGCCCCGCCGATGCCCTGGCGGAACAGGGCCTTCACCTCGTCGGGACGCGCGCGCTCGAGGAAGTCCTCGACCTCGTCCTCACGGACGGTGCCCGCGCGCAGTCTCGTCTCCAGGCGCTCCATGCCCAGGGCGAAGACCATGATGAGCAGAGGGATGAGGACGGCGATCCAGGCGGTCATGGTGACGGAAATGCTCCCGCACCTGCACCCGAGGTCGAGCACCGGGGTCGTCCCGGCGTGTCGGGGGGTTCTCTACCCTGGTCGGATGACCTCGGGGGCCACGACGCGCACGTTCCGCGCGACCGCGAAGGCGGGCGAGACGCGCCTCGGGCTGGTGCGGCGGGCCCGGCGCATGCACCGCGCGCTCGCGGAGGCGCACCCCGACGCGCACTGCGAGCTCGACTTCACGACGCCGCTCGAGCTGCTCGTCGCGACCGTGCTGTCGGCGCAGACCACGGACGTGCGCGTCAACCAGGTGACCCCCGCGCTGTTCGCGCGCTACCGCACGGCCGCCGACTACGCCGGGGCCGACCGCGCCGAGGTGGAGGCGCTGATCCAGCCGACCGGGTTCTTCAGGGTGAAGGCCGACACCCTCGTGAAGCTCGGGGCCGCGCTGGTCGAGGAGTTCTCGGGTGAGGTGCCGCGCCGGCTCGAGAAGCTCGTGACCCTGCCCGGGGTGG
>NZ_JBVPVA010000146.1:0-1606 GCF_055612215.1 Actinomycetospora sp.
GCTGCTGCGCGAGAAGGCCGGCAAGCGCCACCTGCTGGAGAAGAAGTCCAGCGAGAAGACCCGTCGGCTCGCCGGCCAGGTCGAGGTCGCGCCGCAGGACACCAAGCGCCTGCGCAAGATGCTCGGCATCTGACAGCCCCCAGCCAGGGTCGCCGTGACGAACCGGTGACCGTCCCCGACACCCTCAAAGGCAGGACGACGTGGCACGCGTCAAGCGCGCAGTCAACGCCCAGAAGAAGCGCCGTACGGTTCTCGAGGCCGCCAGTGGCTACCGCGGGCAGCGCTCGCGGCTCTACCGCAAGGCCAAGGAGCAGCAGCTCCACTCGCTGACCTACGCCTACCGCGACCGCAAGCAGCGCAAGGGCGACTTCCGGCAGCTCTGGATCACCCGCATCAACGCCGCGGCCCGGGCCAACGACATGACCTACAACCGGTTCATGCAGGGCCTCAAGCTCGCCGGCGTCGAGATCGACCGCAAGAACCTCGCCGAGATCGCGGTGTCCGACGCCGCGGCCTTCACGGCGCTGGTCGAGACGGCCAAGGCCGCCGTCGCCGACGTGCCGAAGGGCGCCGAGGCGTCCGGCGAAGACGGGGCCGCCGCCTGAACGAGCACTCCGATGTGCTCACCGAGCGCACCCCGCGCGTCGCGGCAGCCCGCAAGCTGCTGCGGCGCGCGGCGCGCGAGGACACCGGCCGCTTCCTCGTCGAGGGGGTGCGGCCCGCGTACGACGCGGTCGCCCGGGCCGAGACCGATCCGGGCGCCGTCGTCGACCTCTTCGTCACCGACGCCATGGCCGACCGTGAGCGCGATCTGTTGATCCGCGCCCGGGCGGCCGGCGTCCGCACCGCACTCGTCACGGACAAGGCGGTCGCCAGCCTCACCGACACCGTGCACCCGCAGGGGCTGGTCCTGGTGTGCCGCCGCGACGACCCCGACACCGCCCGGGCCCTGCACGGGGCCCGCCTCGTCGCCGTCCTCGCCGGGGTCGCCGATCCCGGCAACGCGGGCACCGTCATCCGCACCGCCGACGCCGCGGGCGCCGACGCCGTACTGCTCACCGGCGACGCCGTCGACCCGTACAACCCGAAGTCGGTGCGCGCGAGCATGGGGAGCCTGTTCCACCTGCCGGTCCTGCGCGAGCGCTCGACCGACGCCGCCCTCGCGACGCTGCGGGCCGCCGGGCTGGGCGTGGTGGTCGCCGACGGCGACGGCGAGACCGAGCTCGGCCCGGCGACCGACCACCTGCTCGCCGGCCCCACCGCCTGGGTGCTGGGCAGCGAGGCGCACGGCGTGCCCGACGACCTGGCCGCCGCCGCCGACGCCCGCGTCCGGGTCCCGATCCGCGGGCGGGCCGAGAGCCTCAACCTCGCGACGGCGGCCGCGGTCTGCCTGTACGCCTCGGTGCGGGCGCAGGAGACGAAGCGCAGCGGAGCTCGACCATCGGGGCAGGAGACCGTCGGACCCCCTCGATAGACTCGACACCCACCCGTCCCTGAGCAGGAGCAGCAGCCACCCGCGATGTCCGGAACCAACGACTCGTTCGACCCGAAGCAGGTCTCCGCGCTGTCCCCCGAGACCCTCGAGGCGGCGCGCGACGAGGCGACG
>NZ_JBVPVA010000152.1:0-6038 GCF_055612215.1 Actinomycetospora sp.
GGGTCGTGGTGCTTGACCGAGATCTTGATGTCGTGGAAGTCGTGCTCGCTGAACAGCGAGGCCTCCCACAGCGCCGACTCGACGAGCGCCTCGGGGGTGGCCTTGCCGTACTTGGCCATGATCGAGGGCTCGAGCGACCCGGCGTTGACCCCGATGCGGATCGGAACGCCCGCGTCCTTGGCGGCCTTCGCGATCTCGCCGACCTTGTCGTCGAACTTCTTGATGTTCCCCGGGTTCACCCGGACCGCGGCGCAGCCGGCGTCGATCGCGGCGAACACGTACTTCGGCTGGAAGTGGATGTCGGCGATCACCGGGATGTTCGACTTCTTCGCGATCGCCGGGAGCGCCTCGGCGTCGTCGGCGCTCGGGACCGCGACGCGCACGATGTCGCAGCCCGCGGCCGTGAGCTCGGCGATCTGCTGCAGGGTGGCGTTGACGTCGGACGTGAGCGTGGTCGTCATCGACTGCACCGACACCGGGTGGTCGCTGCCCACCCCGACGCCCCCGACGTCGAGCTGACGGGTCTTGCGCCGCGGCGCGAGCACCGCGGGCGCCTCCGGCATGCCGAGGTCGATGGTCATGGCCCCAGTCTGCTACAGCCCGACCCGCCACGCCGCCGTCGCGCACGTGAGCCCCGGCATGTGCACGGATCGCGGTCGCCGGGAGGACGACACCCGTTCACCGGGCCGTGCCTACAGGTTCAGCTTGATGGGGTTGACGATGTCCGCGACGATCACGAGCCCGCCGTAGAGCATGATCAGGATCGCGAACCCGTAGGCGATCGGCATGAGCTTGGCCATGTCCACCGGCCCGGGGTCCGGACGCCCGCGCAGCCGGGCGAGCCGCTTCTTCGCCGCCTCCCAGAGCGCGGGCAGGATGTGCCCGCCGTCCAGGGGCAGGATCGGCAGCAGGTTGAGCAGGAACAGCGAGATGTTCACCGCGGCGAGCAGCTGCAGCATCGTCGCCAGCTCGGTCGTCACGGGCTGGTCGGAGGCGAGCACCTCCCCGCCGAGGACCGACACCCCGACGACGCTGACCGGCCCGGTCGCGTCGCGCTGCTCGCCGAGGAACACCGCCCCGAACAGCGCCGGGACCTTGTGCGGCAGCGCGGCCACGCTGGTGAGGACGTTCGAGAACATCTGCCCCGTGTAGTCGGCGACCTGGGCCGGTGTCTGGCGCATCACGGGCTGGATCGGCGTGAGCCCGAGGAACGAGCCGGTGACGTAGCGCGGTTCGCCGGACTGCGCCGAGTCGAGGTCGAGCAGCTGGGTCTGGATGAGCTGCGGGTAGAGGGTCATCGTCGCGACGCCGCCGCCGGGCTGTGCCCGCTCGATGACGACGGGGACGGTGCCGTGGGCGTCGCGGATCGCGAGCTGCAGGTCCTGCCAGGAGTCGAAGGTGCGCCCCTCGAAGCTGACGATCCGGTCGCCGGCGCGGAACCCGGCCCGGGCGGCCGGGGTGAGCGGCGCGCCGGGCGGGCAGCGGTTCGCCGCGGTGGCCTGGGAGGCGGGCACGACGCACTCGCTGACCGCGCTCACCACGGGCTGCGAGGTCGGGATCCCGAAGCCCATGAGAACGATGACGAAGAGCACCCCCGCGAGGACCAGGTTCATGAACGGCCCGGCGAACATCACGACGATGCGCTGCCAGGGCTTGCGGGTCCAGAACTGCCGGTCCTGGTCGCCGGCCTGGATGTCGCGCGCCGAGTCCGCCCGGACGTCGTCGATGAGTCCCTGGAACGGCCCGGAGCGGCGGCTGCGCCCGATGCGCTCGCCCGGGGCCGGCGGCACCATCCCGATCATGCGGATGTAGCCGCCCAGCGGGACCAGGCGGACCCCGAACCGGGTCTCGCCGCGCTGGCGGGAGAACAGCACCGGGCCGAAGCCGACCATGAACTCCGGGACGCGGACGCCGAACCAGCGGGCGGTCGTGAAGTGGCCGAGCTCGTGCCAGGCGATGGAGAACAGCAGACCGAGCGCGAACAGCACGATCCCGACGACGAGCATCACGAGGCGCCACGGTATCTGGCGCCACGGTGACCTCGGCGTGGGGCGGGCCCTCAGGCGCGGGCGGCCGCCAGGACCTCCCCGGCCCGGGCGCGCGCCCAGCCCTCGGCCGCGAGCACGTCGTCGACGTCCACCGGGTCGCGCGACCAGCCCTCCGCCCCCGCGAGCACCTCGGCCACGGTGTCGACGATGCCCAGCCACGTGCCCCGCCCGGCGAGGAACCCGTGCACGGCCTCCTCGTTCGCGGCGTTGAACACCGCGGGCAGGCAGCCGCCGGCCGCGCCCGCCGCCCGGGCCAGGTCCACGGCCGGGAAGGCGACGGCGTCGAGCGGCTCGAAGGTCCACGCCGACGCCGCCGCGAACGTCTCCCGCGGGGACGCGCCCACCAGCCGCTCCGGCCAGCCCAGCGCCAGCGCGATCGGCAGGTGCATGTCCGGCGGGCTCGCCTGCGCGATCGTCGCGCCGTCGGTGAAGGTGACCATCGAGTGGACCATCGACTGCGGGTGCACCACGACGTCGATGCGGTCGTAGGGCACCCCGAACAGCAGGTGCGCCTCGATGAGCTCGAGGCCCTTGTTGACCAGCGTCGACGAGTTCAGCGTGACGACCGGGCCCATCGCCCACGTGGGGTGCGCGAGCGCGTCGTCGAGCGCGACCTCCGCGAGCTGCGCCCGGCTCCGCCCGCGGAAGGGCCCCCCGGACGCGGTGAGCACGATCCGGTCGACCGCCCCGGCGGTCCCCGAGCGCAGGCACTGCGCGATCGCGGAGTGCTCGGAGTCCACCGGCACGATCTGGCCGGGGGTCGCCGCCCGCGTGACGAGCGGCCCGCCCGCGACCAGCGACTCCTTGTTCGCCAGCGCGAGGGTCGCCCCGGTGCGCAGCGCGGCGAGGGTCGGGGCCAGCCCGCGCGAGCCGTCCACCGCGTTGAGCACGACGGTGCCCGGAGCGCCGGTCGCGGCGAGCTGGGTCATGGCGTCGGGTCCCGCGACGACGGCGGCGCGGGCTCCGGCGGCCCGCAGCGCGTGCTCGACGGCGGGCGCGGTCGCGGTGTCGGCCACCGCCACCGTCGGGACCCCGAACTCCGCGGCCTGGGCGGCCAGCAGCTCCGGGCGCCCGCCGCCCGCGCCGAGCCCGGTCACGACGAAGCGGTCCGGGTGGGACCGCACGACGTCGAGCGCCTGGGTCCCGATCGACCCGGTGGAGCCGAGCAGGACCACCGGGCGGCGGTCGGGGGTCGCGGTCGCGTCGGCGGTGGTCATCGCCGCCATCCTGGACCACGGATCGCCCCGTGCGCCGGGGGCCGATAGGTTGGTTCCGGAAGCGGCGGAGCACGACGCACGAGGAGGACCCGTGGCGAGCAGCTCGACCCCTGCCCGTCGGGCGCACGGCGAGGTGGCGGAGGGCGACACGCACCGCGCCGTCGTCGTCAACGGCGTGTCGTCCGACGACGAGCCCTCGGTCGAGTGGGGCTGGCACGGGCACTACCCGAAGGTCGCGCGCTTCGCGGGCTTCGTCGTCGCGGCCATCCTGCTGATCATGATCCACGGCAACCACGTCGGGAAGGAGGAGGACATCTGGCTCGTCGCGCTCGCGGCCGGCTTCTTCTTCCTCTCCCTCGGGGCGATCATCCGCGCCAGGACCTCCTGGCGCCGCTGACGCACGGCGGGACGGACCGCGCGTCCGGAGCGCGCGGCGCCCGTCCGGCTGCTTCGATGCGGGCGTGACCGTGTCGCGCGAGGCCTCCACCCCCCGACCGGGCTCCGCGGGTCCGGCGGGATCGTCCGGCCGCCGGCGTGCGCTGCGGCGGTGGCTGCTCGACGGCCTCGTCGACCGGTCCAACCGGTACACCGGGCCCGGCGTCCGGGGGCCCGACCCCACCGCGGGCAAGCCGTGGTGGCGGGTCATGTGCCTGACGGGCGTCGACTACTTCTCGACCCTGGGCTACCAGCCGGCGGTCGCGGTCGCGGCGGCCGGGCTGGTGTCGCCGATCGCGACGATCGTGCTGGTCGCGCTGACCCTGCTCGGCGCGCTGCCGGTCTACCGCCGCGTGGCCCGCGAGTCCCCGCACGGCGAGGGCTCGGTCTCGATGCTCGAGCGGCTGCTGTCCTACTGGTGGTCCAAGCTCCTCGTGCTGGTGCTGCTCGGGTTCGCGGCGACCGACTTCATCATCACCATCACGCTCTCCTCCGCCGACGCCTCGGCCCACGTCGTCGAGAACCCCCTGGTCGGGTCCGCGCTGCAGGGCTGGGAGGTGCCGCTGACCATCGCGCTGATCCTGCTCCTCGGCGGGGTGTTCCTCGCCGGGTTCCACGAGGCCATCGGGATCGCGGTGGTGATCGTCGGGATCTTCCTGGCGATGAACCTGCTCGTCGTCGGCGGGGCGCTCGTCCGGATCCTCTCGGCGCCCCAGCTGGTCGTCGACTGGAGCACCGCGCTGACCCAGCAGAACGGGAACCCGCTGATCATCGTGGGCATCGCCCTGATCGTGTTCCCCAAGCTCGCGCTCGGCCTGTCCGGCTTCGAGACCGGCGTGACGGTGATGCCCCTGATCAAGGGCCGCGAGGGGGACACCGAGGACTCCCCCGAGGGACGGATCGCCGGCGCCCGCAAGCTCCTCACGACGGCCGCGCTGATCATGAGCGGGTTCCTCGTGACCTCGAGCTTCGCCTGCACCGTGCTCATCCCGCTCCCGGCCTTCGCCCCGGACGGGCCCGCCAACGGGCGCGCCCTGGCCTACCTCGCCCACGAGCAGTTCGGCGACGTCATCGGCACCGCCTACGACCTCTCCACGATCGTCATCCTCTGGTTCGCGGGTGCCTCGGCCATGGCCGGCCTGCTCAACCTCGTGCCCCGCTACCTGCCGCGGTTCGGCATGGCCCCGGACTGGGCCCGGGCGGTCCGACCGATGGTCATCGTCTTCACCGCCGTCGGCATCCTCATCACGATCATCTTCGACGCGAGCGTCGACGCCCAGTCCGGCGCGTACGCGACCGGGGTGCTGGTGCTGATCACCTCGGCGTCGGTGTCGGTGACGCTGTCGGCCCGCAAGCACGGCCAGCGGGCGGCGTTCCTGGGGTTCGCCGTCGTCAGCGTGGTGTTCGTGTTCACCACGGTGACCAACATGATCGAGCGCCCGGAGGGCCTCAAGATCGGCCTGATCTTCGTCCTCGCGATCCTGGTGTTCTCGTTCGCCTCGCGCGCCGCGCGGTCCTTCGAGCTGCGCATCACCGCGGTGCACCTCGACGAGCAGGCCGACGAGATCATCCGCGAGGCGCACACCGAGGACCCGGAGTCGACGATCCGGCTCATCGCCAACGAGCCCGACCGCCGGGACCACGCCGAGTACCACGACAAGGAGCTCGAGGAGCGCTACGACCACCACATCCCGTCCGGTGACGCGCTGATCTTCGTCGAGATCACCGTCGGCGACCCCTCCGACTTCGAGGAGGAGCTCCACGTGCACGGCGAGCACCGGCACGGCTACCGGATCCTGCGGGCGCGGGCGGCGAGCGTGCCCAACGCGATCGCGGCGCTGCTGCTGGAGTTGCGCGACCGGACCGGGCGGGTGCCCCACGTCTACTTCGAGTGGACCGAGGGCAACCCGGCGATCAACCTCGTGCGCTACCTGCTGTTCGGGGTCGGCGAGGTCGCCCCCGTGGCCCGCGAGGTGCTGCGCGAGGCGGAGCCGGACCCGTCGCGGCGCCCGGCCGTCCACGTCGGGTAGCGCGACCGGTCCCGGGGGCGCGGGGTCAGCGCACCAGGATCGCGCGGCCGCTACGCACCGCGCGGCCGACGGACAGCGGCACCCAGCGGGCCAGGGCGCGCACGAGCTGGGTGTAGCCCGGTGTCGGGCCCTGGTAGAACGCGATGCCGCGCGGGCCGTCCACCATCCGGCCGTCGCGCACGTCGTAGCGGGCCCCGTGCCACGGGCAGACCAGGCAGCCCTCGGCGTCCACGTGACCGTCGGAGAGGTCCCGCAGCTGGTGCCGGCATCGCCTGCCGACCGCGAACGCGTCCCCCTCGCTCACCCCG